>JAKVCU010000199.1 GCA_022448955.1 Saprospiraceae bacterium | reverse complement strand
TGACCGAGATGACTACATGACAGCAGATCGTGATCACCGCATTCAATATGAGATTCCGATGCGATACTGGTCAGTTGCTAGTAAAGAATTGGAACAGTTAGAATGGGGTAGTCATCCATTTGTTATTCCAGACAAGGCATATTCGAAAGCAGAAGGACTTTTACAAGATTTTCTAGACCCGAAATATTATGATGTCAAACATAATATTCTGTAAAAAATCAAATAGCCATGATAGCATCTACAATAGGTAAGACTTTTTTGAAGGCTTACAATCAAAAATATGAAAAGGACTATTCCGCAAAGGAATTTTTTGAAGAAGTGTTTTTCAAAATCTTTTATGATGATAAAAAATATCTGCAATGGATAACCAATTCACCTTTTGTGCAGGGAATAAAAAAAGGGCATCCGCCAAATGCTGAGCAAAGAGCGGAAAAATTACAAAAGTTAATTGCTAAAATTTCAGATGGTGCAACAGATGCAAGTGTTGCAATTGGATATTCTTCCACAGATGTTTTAGCAACAACATCAGGTCAAGTTTCTAATTTGGCAATCAATATAGACGAACAGGAGATTTATGCTTCTTGGATTGGTGGTGGTTTTGGTATTGGTGTCAAAGGCGGCTTTTCGATGTATATCAATGAGCCTAAAGTTTTGATGACTTTATTTGAAGGTTGGCACTATTACCGTAATTTTTTACAAGAAATGCGGAGGCTAAGACCAAACCAAATTGATACTTGGAATGGTCAATGGTTGGCACACGCTTATAATAAGCGATTTTTTATTAAAAATAACCCATTATCTAATTTTGAACCTTTTAACACAAAAAAAGATGGTGTAATGGAATTAGAAACCCAAACTTGGGTAAAAGTAGTCTTTGGGTTATCACAAGTTTTTCCAAATTCTACTGTGTTAGCTTATGTTTTTAGTCTTGGGCAGACTAATAAAACGGTTGGTTTTATTCCAGTTGTCCTGCCTAAGGTGCGTAAGGTTATTCATTTATATAAAAAGCTATTTGGTGAGAACCAATATTTGAAAGATGCGAATACGATTGAAAAAATATTTGGTGATAAAAATAGCATTTATCGAGCCTGCGAGCGTGGAGCGATTGGAATTCGAGCATTAGAGCCTAAAATGATTAGGGATTTAATGTGGCAATCAGATAAGAAAATTAATTATAAACCTGACGATGAAGTACAAGTCGTCTCTTTTCGAACTTATATAATTTGGATTTTAGCTATGTTGAATAACGAACAATTACATCAGCTTTCAAAAGACATCGTTCAACTTTTTTTGAACTATGAAAGCACCTCTGAAAGAGGAAAAATGACGAAAACACGAGCAATTGAAAATCTAATGAAAAGTAAATCAGCAGATAGCTTTTTACAAGAATTGCTTGGAGTAGCAGAAGAAGCTACTGCCGAAGAAGGTTTGAAATTACTTGAACTCATTGAACAGGTCAATAAACTTGGAAATGATAATTTCAAACGCTTCTTAATCTTATTAAAACTGCAATATACGATTGCGAAGAAGCAAAATTAATAAACTTAAAAAGATAAAATTTTATGAAACCGTATATTTATTTAAGAGCCTTACGCCACGTTGATTATTCCGTATTTTCTGTTTCTGACGGTCAGAAAAATTATTATGACCCTGTTGTTGGTCAAAGAGTTGCATTTTCGAGCGGACAACAAGTGAAGCGTTCAATTATTGATGCTGCTTTGAGCGAAATGAATGAGCAAATCGCACCTGTAATTTTTAATTATGAAATCAAGGATAAAAAGAAAATTAGTGAGAAAGAAGCCCTTTCAATTGCTGACCCGAGTTATCCTGACCAATTATTAGGTGGTTGGATGAGTGCTGCTCAAAAATCTATTCCTGTAAAGCGTAGAAGTCCATTATCTATTTCTGCAATGCGTCCTTTACATCCATTATTAGCTACCTTACATTCAGAAAACCTAACTTTTGATAGAAGTAGTCATCCAGGTATTCACAAAGTTGTAGTAAAAGACGCTAATGGAAATGAAATTGATGGAGATGCTTTACAAGAATTTTTAACAAGTAATCAAAGAACACTTCCTGCTCGTAAATTTATACAAGACCAAAAACGTACTGGTGGGCTTTTTGTCTATGATATTGCACTTGATTTAAGAACATTGTTTTGTGTTTCGATTAATCAAACAGAACCCGAGTTAATTGCTGATGTAATGCAAAAGTTAAAAGAAAACGGTTGGAAAGAAACACAAAATATATTTGGTGCTTGTTTAGTTTGTCCTAAAGAACGACGTGAGGAAATTATCCCTGCATTAGCAAAAGCCTTAATTAATTGGCGAATTACCTCTAATCAAGCACGAACATTTAGTTTAATGGAAACATTGGCGATTGTTATTAGTGATAATGCAAATAAGATTGCCGCATCTATTCGTGGAAAATTAATAGAGGAACGAAAAGCTAAACCTGTTATAGATGCAACTATTGATGAGACAGAAGTCTTTGTAACATTACCTGCCGAAGGATATATCTTGGGTATTGAAGGTTCTAATAATGCAATTGATGACGCCGAACAAAAGCTAATTGAATTGATGATGGCATTTGATTATGAAAATCAGGTTTAATTATTCCCAGTAGTGAAGGTGAAATATAGAAAGTTCTAGCTACTCTTGAAAAATACCATCCAGATCAACCAGTAAATCAGGGAAAAGGCCGCTTGGGATGTGTTCTCCTTTGACGAACGGGGTGGGACGGAGCGTTTCGTATTGGCCTTGTGTGTTTAGGCGATAGGGGATGATGGTCGCTTCTGAAGGATGCACGACCCAGTATTCTTTTACACCAGCTTGCTGGTAAAGGTCAAATTTTTCGGTGAGATCTTTTTTGGAAGTGGCAGGACTTAATATTTCAATGATCCAATCAGGGGCACCATTACAACCTTGTTGGTCTAGTTTAGAGAGATCGCATACCACACAAATGTCAGGCTGTACGACTGTATTAATAGGTTCTTGTTGGCCGTCGTTCGATGGGAGTGGTAAACGAACATCAAAGGGGGCGTGATAAACTTTGCATTGTTTTTTACGAAAGTATTGACCCAATAATAGTAAGAGTTCAAAAGAAATTTCTTGATGTTCTCTACTGGGGGCAGGAGACATGCGTACAACACGTCCTTTAATGAGTTCTACCATTTCAGAGAAACGCCATTTCAGGTAATCTGAATAAGTGTAACTTTTATTTAAATCAAGTTGATTGATATTAGTAATAGTACGGCTCATATTTCAAAATTATAAAAAAATAAGCACTGATGCAGCTAACAGGTACCCATATTGCCTATCTACACCTATGTCATCGCAAATTATGGCTTTTTGCGAATGGCCTGAGTATGGAGCATACCAGCAGTTTGGTGGCAGAGGGGAAGTTGATCGATGAGCATAGTTATCCGCAGCGAGCAAAACGTTGGCAGCAATTGGCCTTAGAAGGTATTAAGATTGACCACTACGATGCGAATAGAGGCATGATTAGAGAAGTGAAGAAATCGAATAAGCGGGAGGATGCCCATATTGCACAGCTGAAATATTATTTATTGGTGATGGAGCGAAATGGTATTCCTGTAAATCATGGTGTTTTGGAGTATCCTAAACTAAGGCTTTCAGAAGAGGTTTGGTTGACTGATGAGGATCGTTCTAACATCCCGTTTTGGGAGCAAAAAGCAAAAGAAATAATAGCAATGGAAATTTGTCCTACACTTGTGAAAAAGGGCCTGTGTAAGAGGTGTGCTTACTATGATTTTTGTTTTACATGAGAGATTGTTTTATGAGTGATAATTTATAGGTGATAAAATATAATTTATAGGTTTTTTAGGGATGGGGCAATCAATTATCACCTATCAATTATCACCTATCATTTATCACCTATAGATTATAAAGTAAAACGCTTATTTGTCGTTTAGTATATGAGTTATTAAAAATAGCAGCTATGGAAAACTATAATGAAACATTTAAAAAAAGGACAAAACAGTTGGCTTTAGTCATTATCAGACTTTATGGTCAATGGAAAAAGACAGATGAATCGTCCATGACTAAAGTATTAGACACACAAGGGAATGATTAAATTGGGTAGCAAAATAGGGGATGGAA
>JAKVCU010000198.1 GCA_022448955.1 Saprospiraceae bacterium | reverse complement strand
ATCCGTATGGATCCATCTTATGGCTTAAATCAAACAGTAAACTTAGAAGGCATGCCAACAGGAACTTACTTCTTCCATCTTATCGGTGAGAAAGGTTCGAAAAGTGTTGAGCAAGTCATGTTGAAATAAGATGCTCTAAGGTTAATAAAGTACTGAAAAGAAAGTTGAAGTTGAGTATACTGTGTTTTAGATTACAGTATACTTTACTTTCCCCTATTAATAGTTACTTCTTAGTGTTTAATTCTCCTCTTAAAAGAAAATCAGGTTTTACTGACTAATTAAATAAGTTAAATACCATTCATTCAAATACGTCGAATGAAGGCTTTAGTTATGATTAAATTACAAACCTAATTTATTCTTTATGAAATTTAGATTAATTACACTATGTCTAGTAACAGCCTTCTCTATGGCTTTTACGACACTAACGAATGCCGCTACTGTTACATTTACAGGTGGTGGTGATGGCACTTCATGGTTTGATGCTGCCAACTGGGACACCGGAGCTGTTCCTACCAACTTAGATGATGTGATCATTGGCGGTACTAGTCAGGTCACTATCATGGGTGATGATGCATACGCAAACTCTATACGTATTAATGATAATTCTGCATTAACAATTGCTCCTAATGATAAGTTAGCCGTCAATATGTTGACTTGTAATGAGGAAGGTATTATAGTAGCCAATGACGGTAAACTGAGCAACTATGGCGCTTTAACAATTGATAAAGCTTGTGAGGAAAGCCTTCAAATTGATGATAATGGTCAATTTACCAATGCTGGCTATTACTACTCAGAAGATTCTGATTCAGAAGGTATCGAGTTTTTTGACAATTCAACTGGATCAAACACTGGTCAAATTATCATTATCGATGCAGACACAGATGGTTTTGAGTTGAATGATGATACAAGCTTCGAAAACTATGGAAGCATGTCTATCTCTGATATTAGCTTAGAAGGTATTGAAATGGATAATAACTCTTACTTCAAAAATGAAGGTACTGTTGTAATCACTGATACAGGTGGTGATGGTATGGATCTAGATGATTCAGGTTTTGTTTTTGAAAACTATGGTTCAATCACTATTTCTATTGCAGAAAACGATGAAGGATTAGAAGCGGATGATGGTCTTTTTGACAATAAAGCAAGTGGGGTAGTACACATATTTGATGTTGATGATCAGGGTATTCTAATCGAAACAGGAGGTGAAATTAGAAATGCAGGAACGATCACTGTTGAAAATACAGGCGAAGAGGGACTTACTGTTCAAAGTACTTCATTATTCTTTAATGAAAACGTTTTCAATATTACATTAGAGCATACGAACACTTTTGCTGCTATCGAGAATGATGGTACTATTGAAAATGAGGCATGTGGTGTAATCAACATCTTATCAGACCATGAAATTGATAATGGTGTTGGTGATAACTTTACAAATGATGGTGTAATTGCTACAAACTTCACAGGTACAAATACAAATGAAGGTACCATTACAAATAATGGCTCTATTAATGCACCAGCTGGTTTCACAGCTGCGCCAAATGCGGTAGCAGGTGCAGGTGGAGTAGTTGCAGGTCCAGTTCCAGCACAATCAGTATGTAATATTGCGATTGGCTCATTTGGATGTACAGGCTCTACAACAATAGATCAAGCATCTCAAACTTGGACGCAAACGGCAGATGCTTGTGTACCTTCTTTCCCCTATCAATCAGATAATATTAGTTACGCATTTCAACAGCTGTGTGGAGATGGTTCTATAACCGCAAAAGTGGAAAGCGTAACGCCAATTGGATGGGGAGGAATAAGTTTTAGAGAAACAGTCGATGATGACTCGAAAATGGTACAATTGATGGCAAATGGGTCAACATTATTACGCCGCCAAATTCGGAATAGCACAGGGTCTTGGGCGATGCCTACACAATTTCCTGCTTTAAATCAAAAATGGATAAGAATTGAAAGAGAGGGAAATTACTTCCGTGGATATAGAAGTCCTAACGGTATAAACTGGTTCTTTGTATTTCAGACGGAAATATCAATGAATGCTTGTGTATCCGTTGGTGTAATTTCTCATAATTATAACGTTAATATTGCAGCTACTGCTGTATTTACTAACGTATCAGTGGATCAAGTTGTACCGCTAGAGGATATTGAACTTCCGCTTGCAGAGCAAACGGTAAAAACCTACACGACTCATGGTACCTTAAATGCCAGTATCTATCCAAATCCAACAACAGGATTGGTAAACGTTGAATTGGAAGCTATTGATGAAGTTGTTGATTTACGTATTTTTAATACACTAGGTCAAATGGTAGATGCGATCCGTATGGATCCATCTTATGGCTTAAATCAAACAGTAAATTTAGAAGGTATGCCAACAGGAACTTACTTCTTCCATCTTATCGGTGAGAAAGGTTCGAAGCGTATCGAGCAAGTAATCCTCAAATAAGGATATTAAAGCACAGAAAAGAAAGGAGGCTGTCTCATAAGTAATTTCGTTTTTTTATAAACTTAATTGACCCTGAAAATGAAATAAAAACAAGTTGCAAATGGGTTTAATTTGTTTTTATTTCGGACTTATAATACAGCCTCCTTTGTATTTTACGAAAGTGAAGGAAAATGTTTGTAGCTACTTTTTCACTTTATTTTTTTTTAAATATTAAAAAATACTTATATTTCGGCCAAATAGAATGATTTCTATTTCTTCCTCCCTAAATTTTAATTCAGAGAGCATATTTGGTTTATCTACTACTAAAAAATATCCTTTGTTTTTAAGGATTGAATTGATTTTTTTCAACCTAATAATTTTTCGTATGAATTCTAAGAATTTTGCTCTTGGAATGCTACTTGTTTTATTTGTAGCGTTCAACTCTCTTGCTGCTACCATAAATTTTGTGGGTAACGGTGATGGAACAACTTGGCAGGACCCTGCCAATTGGGATTTAGGAACAGTTCCTACTTCGGCTGATGATGTTATCTTGAATAATTTTGATAATGTCGTAATTGCACCTGGTGCAGCCGTTTATGCTAATTCTCTTGTCGTTAGAGCAGATGCTAAATTGACCATTTCTCCAAATGGTAAGTTGTTTTTTGCAAGTACCTCTGATAGTGCTGATCAAGCAATTCTCATGCGAGGAAGAGGAACAATTACAAACTTTGGATCAATTTCTATTGCAGGTACTCACGATGTTGGTATCTATTTAAGAGGAAATTCTGTTTTAACTAACAACAGTTCGATTGTTATTCAATTCGTGGATAATGAGGGAGTATTCTTGTCGGGCGAGACCTCCTTCTATAATAATGGCGATTTCACCCTGGAAGGATCAGACGGTGATGGCATGGACATCAATAGCGATAGTTTTGTTGAAAACAGGGGAAAGATGACCCTTCGAGGTATTGAAGATGAGGGTATCAATATGGATAATCGTACTACTTTTAACAATTATGGCACATTAATTATCCAAGATCCTGATGGCAATGATGGTATTTGTACAAATAACTCAAACTCTTCATTCTATAATGACGGACTTATCGAAATTTCTGATGTGACTAATGAGGGTGAAGGTATTGAAGTTAATGATGGTATTTTCATCAATGATGTAAATGGAGTGATTACGATGACAGAGGTGAACGGTGATGTCTTAAGGTTAGAAAGCGGTGCAACCTTAATTAATAATGGTGTAATTAGTGCTTCTGGCAATAGTACCGATAATAGTGATGTAGTTATTGAATTAGAGAATAACACTGTTTTTGAGAACAACAATATCTTAAATATTAGCGGTAGCAACGATGTAGCGATCGAATTAGAAAATAATTCTTCTTTATTCGATAATACGGCATGTGGTGTGGTAAATATCTTAGACGATCAAATCATCGAGTTAGAAGCTAATAATGCAACTTTACAAAATGATGGTGTGATTGCTACTGCCACTACAGGTGATAATGAAAACAACGGTAACTTTGTTAATAATGGTGCGATCAATACAGCAAATGGTACGTTTAATATTGCTCCAAATCCACTTCAAGGTGGCGGTTCAGTAGTTGTTGGCGCTATTCCAGCGCAATCAGCATGTAACATCGCGATTGGTTCATTTGGATGTACAGGCTCTACAACAATAGATCAAGCATCTCAAACTTGGACGCAAACGGCAGATGCTTGTGTACCTTCTTTCCCCTATCAATCAGATAATATTAGTTACGCATTTCA
>JAKVCU010000197.1 GCA_022448955.1 Saprospiraceae bacterium | reverse complement strand
TAGCAATAAAGATATCTTCAATTACTATAATGTAGTAAAAGAAAATTAGACCAATAATTAAACGTGTTGTAATTGAAACTCTCTATCTAGTTGTACATAGCGTGTTTGCAGAGAGATTTTATAACTGAAGCTTTTAGATGTAGCGCAATTATGCTCTACTTTAGTCGGGCAGACTTAATTTTATATATCTATTATTAGGTAAGAGTTAATATCTATTTACAGCGATAAATATATTTTAATATTTTCAAAAAGCAAAATATTAATGTTGCTATTTTTAAAAATGAAAAATTTTAAATAAAAACGAAGCTTTGGGGGAATAGGTCCTTTGAGTCGAAATACTTGATACTTGACTCAATACTGATTGCCAATATTGATTGTCATGATTAAATTGGTGTGTCTCAAATGTGAAATGCAGGTTTAGCTGTACTCTTAAACTTTATGGATAAGTGATCACTTTTAATGAGATATTAGCACACTCCCCGCATAAGCGGCTAGTCAAAATTGCTTGTATAATAAAATTGTTCACTCGAAAATTATAAGTAACGGGCGATAGAAAAGTTGCGTTTGATTTTTGAGCTGGCTCAAAGCTGTCAGCCTTTGGCTAAAATTTTCTTGTGTCAATTTTTCGGAATTACGACCTATTTGCTTCAATTGGATATTGCTAAAATAAAAAGCAGATTCAGCACATAAGGCTGAATCCACTTAGTTGATTTTTTCCTATTTTAATAATTTAATGAACCACGTTAAATTTCTTCATTAATTGTCGATCACCTAGGTCAATTTGAATAATGTATGTTCCAGCAGGAAGCTTAGAAGTGTTAAATTGTTCACTTATAAAACCATCTGCCTCTACTTGGCGTAATTCAATTAATTGTCCCATCAAGTTAAATACTTTAATATTCGCTTCTTGACTGAACTCCATATTGAAATCTACGTTTAGTTCAGCTTTCGCTGGGTTTGGATATACGTTAAAGTTGGTATTGTTTCCTTGCGTGATAAATAGGCTTTCGTTTTCGCTTACTAGTGCGCTTCCACATCCACCACCTTCATGAATTTTGATATTTCTAAAATAAGAGTTGTTATTGGCGGAACCAGCATCTTTATCATTTACAAAGAATAGACGGTCGAAAGAGCCAGTGTAGTAAGATCCGATTGGGATAATAAATGACTGCCAATTACCAGGAGAGGTATAGTCAAAATCTCTATTGCCCCAGTTTTGTGTACCATATAATTGGAAGGTAAAGCCACTAGAAATACCATTATTGTTATCGAAGCCGATACCATGAATTTCTCCTTGAGAAGTGGAACCGAAGTCAAATTCGATTACAGTATTAGGTGTGATGGTATAGTCTAGAGCAATCGCTTTCCAAGCATTTCCATTAAGGATAACCCCTTGGCCACCATTGTAAAGCGAACTGGTACCATTATCTTGGCTACCACCATAAGCGTTTACCGTATAACTACTAAAGTCAATTTCGGTACAACTTCCGCCGCCACCACAGCCAGATCCTAGGTCGAAGGTCGTTGATTCAGAACTATTAAATGCTCCACCGGAAGCAATCGTCCCATTTGGTCCAGAAAGGGAATAAGAGCCATTTCCATAACCACAGCAAATACCATCACCATAAGAATCATAAATGGTGAATACTAATTCACAGCCATCAGGAATACAAAGATCTTCCGTTACAGTTGAGCCTGCTCCACTATAAGAACCACCTGAAGCTAGAACAGATCCACCACTAGTTTGGACATCCCAAGTTGTTTCGCCCGGATAGTTGTCAAGGTTGATGGTGAGTGTCAACTCATTATCAGAACAGCTTCCGCCGCCGCCACCGCCGCCACCACAGGCGTTTAAGCAGTTACCATTAGATACATTGTTACGAATAACATTACCTGGCTGAGGTCCAAAACCTTCATTAAAGTTGATACCTACACTTTGTAAATGACAATAAGACATGATCGTACCACCTTGAGATGGATACCCAGGAAGAGAGCAGAAACCCTCGGTTTGACCTGCACAACCGTCAATAGCTGTATTATTGCCATTCCAAACACAAGCATGTGTATGACGAGAGCCAAAAGTATGGCCAAACTCATGTGTGACTACCATAACGGACCAAGAGTAAGTAGGAACGGTACTGTAAGAAGATTGGATGCTACTAAAGCTCATACTTTCTTCTTCATTACTGTTGCAAATACCGGAAAAACCAGCTGCAATACCCCCACTTGCTTTATAGGATAATAGCTGGCCCAGGTCACCGTTCCAGTTATTCGTATTGGCTTGGAATTGGTTGAGCATTTGAGAACTACTACTGCCATTGTAAGGACTTGATGTATTAATGACTTTGATTTCTGAAATCTCCGTATTAATATTTTCATTTGCGTAAAGCGTAGCAACTTGATTGCCCAAGCCTGTAACATAGTTGGTCGCACCACTTACTCCTCCTTTGTTGTCATGAATATCTTTATCTACTTCATAGTAAAAGCGGACACAATCGGATAGTGCACGGCCAAAATTGTCAAATTCTAGTTCTTCTCTGGTATATCCATCATGATCATCATCTTTTGTACCACAATCGAGGTCGAAATTTTGTAATACATTTAGATCGTCATAGAGGACGTGCTCAGCATCTTTCCAAGCATCTCCCTCTAGTTTTCCTAGTACTAAGTTGCCATCATGAGAGCTGATTAATCCCATTAATTCGCCTCTGAAAATACTAATAGCAGCAATGGAGTGCTCGTCATTCTTGATGATACCACGGTAGTGTGCACCGATTTCCACATCAACGGCACTATTGGTACTCGTAACTACAAGTTTGAAATCATCTGAAACTAAATCTACTTTTACTAAATCAATTTCAAGAACTTCATTATTGAGTGAAGGAATGCTCAATGTAAATTGATCTGGAGCATCAGATACAATTTCAGCAATAGATGCCTCATTGAGATCAAGAACTAAATGAGGCACTTCATCTCTGGTGAGCTCAGTTACTCTTTCATGGTTTTCACTCAAAGAAGTTAAACTAATTTTTTGGAAATTTTTGCCCTGTAAGGTAGCGTCTTTTACTAAGTCAACAGGACGGACGGCGTCTTGGCTGTAAAGTGATAGGTTAATTGATAATACAGCTAAAAAGAAAATAAACTTTTTGCCCATGTTTAAAACGTTAAATAGGTGAAATAATATAATTAGATATATAGCATTGAAATGTCTTGGCGCCAAGGGTATTGGCTCAAGAATTGATGCTATAGGTTTTGAACTTAATTTGGCTAAACATCTACTTTATGGCCTTCAAGTGATAAGCCATAAAATAGTTTTGGTCTTGTAGTTATTCTATATAGTGTTGGCGTTTTGGGGAGAATCTTAAGAATGGGCTAAATGAAAAAGCTTGTTACTGCATATTATAAATTTGTTAGATAGAAGGTGAATCCAATCTGAAATGACTGGATCCACTTTCTAGTAATTTGGTTAAAGCTTAATGAATGACATTAAATTTCTTCATTAATCGTTGTGTTCCTAAATCTATTTGAACAATATATGTTCCAGCAGGTAGGTCAAATGTATCGAATTGTTCGCTTACAAAGCCATCTGCTTCTACTTGGCGTAACTCGATTACTTGTCCCAACATATTAAATACTCGGATACTTGCAGTTTGGCCAAATTCCATATTGAAATCAACATTTAATTCTCCTCTAGTAGGGTTAGGATAAACATTGAAGTCGGTAAGGGTAGTATTATTCTGTGCAATCATTAAATTTTGGACACCGCCAGCAAATGAACTTCCACAGCCACCACCTTCATGGATTTTGATGTTTCTAAAGTAAGAGTTGTTATTAGCTGTACCTGAATCTTTGTCATTCACGAAGAATAGACGATCGAAAGAACCAGTGTAGTAAGATCCGATTGGAATAACAAATGATTGCCAACTACCAGGAGAGGTATAGTCAAAATCTCTGTTGCCCCAGTTTTGTGTACCGTATAATTGGAAGGTAAAGCCACTAGAGATACCACTATTATTATCGAAGCCGATACCATGAATTTCCCCTTGAGAAGTAGAACCAAAGTCAAATTCGATCACAGTATTAGGTGTGATGGTATAATCTAGAGCGATGGATTTCCAAGCATTTCCGTTAATGATGACCCCTTGGCCACCGTTGTAAAGCGAACTGGTACCATTATCTTGGCTACCACCATAAGAATTTACCGTATAACTACTAAAGTCAATTTCGGT
>JAKVCU010000196.1 GCA_022448955.1 Saprospiraceae bacterium | reverse complement strand
TTCTTGACTTAACATCATGATTCTAATTCCCATACCTCGACCTACACGTGAGATAGTTTCAACTGCTCTTTGATAGAGTTTACTATCTGCATCTTTTACCATTAACAATTCATCTAATACCCATATTTGGGGTTTAAAATTGTTCCTAGGCAAACCATCATTAACGGCTATAGTATCAGCCTTTAATCTGTTATTTAAAACATCCAACATATCATTTAAACCATCAATACAAGTTTTGAATCCTGGAATCTCATCTATTGCTTGTAAACCCCTATATTGAGGCGTGAAATTAGTCCAATCAGTATAAGGATATTTGGGGTCAAGTATGAATATTTCGGCATTACCACCAAAATTATAATCTGCCAGATTAATCAAGTTATCTATAAATGTAGATTTACCCGACCCAGTACTACCTATTATCAATTCGTGACAGGATTTTTTGAATATCTCAAGTATCCAATTGTCATATTTAGGAGGTATTGAAACGTTATTATCTCTTTCTAATTTGATAGGTTCAACCTTGCGGGATTGATTGACGGTACTCAGTAATATAGTTAGTTGATTATCCTTATTCTCAGTAATTGTTATCTGGTAGCTAATACGATTGTTCAAAGCACCTAGTAGCTCTTTACTATTGCATTTAGCCAGATTGGTTATATCGGCAAGAAAAAACTTGTATTCAATAGAATTGTTTTTGTTGTTGATACTAGTTAACTGTAACTGTATTTCAAACTGTACGAATACATCTAATATGTTATTCAACAAGTAGCTTTCAAAAGAAACTTTTTGACCTACACCAGCGAGACTAAGAAGTTTTTCTTGATTGTTAGCAATAGTAAAAACTTGTTTATAAGCTGTTTCTAATTCTTGTATCCTTACAAAATTACTTTCTAAATCTCGTTTAGCTTGGTCGATTTTGACATCATATTGGAGATGATGTTTTTTCATTTCTAATTCTTTATTAGCTAGTTGAATTTCTCTATTATCAAGCTGTAATTTGAAGTCATCAGTTTGTTTGTTCAAATCCTTATATCTGGTAATTAATCCGTCTAATTCCTCTTTTTCATCGTGGTATTTTTTGTTTATCTTGCAAGCATTCCAATAGCTATGTTGCAGCTTAGTGTAATCATCCTGTTGCTTCTTAATTTTCTCATCGTAATCACCTTTGATTAACCCAAGTTGATAATCCAATCTGTTATTATAAGAGTGTTCTATATCCTCATTACTTTTATTAGTATTGACTAATTGGTCTTTTAAGCGCTGCTGTTCCAGTATTGAACTATCAAGTTGATTTTGGATGAATTGCGCGTGTATCAGTCTGTTTTTGGATACTGATATAATGCTATGGGTGTATACACCGCCTAATAATAGTGTTATTATTCCCTTGACTTTTAAAGTGTTTGATGATATCAGAATAGCTACTGTTGCTATGGGAATACTACTAATAAAAAATAGCGAAATTCTATTGCTAAATACCAGTTTTTTCACTTATAATTCTCCTGTTGATTGTATTTGATTTATTTCAAGTGCAGATGTCATATTTTCCTTGTTGGATATTGATTCCATAGCATAGTTTGCATATTTGTTTTTGTTTGTTTACTTTAGACATTAGCAAAAACCCGCTAGACTAAGTTTTAAACTACATCTAGCGGTTTTTCTACGAACACCTTAACTTATAGAAAGCGTTTAAGTTTTAAAAGCTTGAACGCTTTTTATGTTGCTAAATCCCCTAGTGCGAGATTTGTTTCTGCTTTTAATTCTTCCAATTCTATAGATAGTTTTTGATTTGTAAGAGTGATTTTATTAGCTGTTAAAAGTTTCGTCTCACGACCCAAAACACTTAACGCTTTTTGGTTGTTTAACTCGTCTGTATTCTGTATTAATTTTTCCTCTACAATCTGCAATTTAACATTTGTATCTTTGATGTTTACTTGAGAGATTTGATTGTTAATACCAGCAATAGTAGTGTTATTAATTGCGGTTTTTAACTTGATACTTTCTTGTTTTTTAGTCTCTTCTAATTGACCAATTTTTAACTTTCTAATATCAGAGTTAAGCTGTTCTGATTTTTGGGTGAATTCGTGCTTATTCATGGTTTTTACTCAAAACCTCCTAGTTTTTGCATAATTTTCCCCATACTTTCGTTATATGCTGCAACCATTGGTTTAGCCATTTCGGCAGCCATTTGATGACCTAGTTGTTCCCCTCTTTTGCGGAATTGTTCCATAAAATCATTAGCGGTTACACTGAATTTAGCTGCTTCATTTTCAGCATTAAATATGATAGCTAATGCTTCTGTTGCTTGACTCCCATCAACTTGTTTAACAGTTGCTAGCTGACTTGAATTATTATGGTTATTTTCTGAGTCTCTATTTTGGTGATTTAGCCATACATTAGTTTTGAATTCATCATAAGTAATCCGATTAGAATTTTTGTTACTTATACTTGCTTGCAGTTGTTCCATACGTTTTAAAGCGAGACTGGTGTATTTATCACCGTCTTTGAACTGGTCAACCTCCCAATAAAAGCACTCTTTAATCCTTGAAAAATAACCCGCATCGCTTCTGTAGATTGTTTTCGTACTACAATTTAGAGCGTCCGCAATCTCGTCTAATGAATACAGTACATTTTCATCTGAGACACTAGTAGAATCACCGTTATCATCGATGATATCAACGTCTATCGGGACGTCTACAGACCTGTCTATTTGATGTATAACAGACGCCTTTTCAGTGTCTTTATCGCGGTTAATAATTTGCTCAAAATCAGTATACATAGGAGTGTCAGCTTTTTGTCTACGAGTTTCCATAAGTTTCTATGCGTGTCTTTTAATGTCTACTGTAGACACTATAGTGTCTGTGATAGACATAGACTAGTCCGTTTAGATTGAAAATAAATTGCAAATTGATTTACATTTTCACCCTTATAGACACTGATAAATGTATATACATTTGTAGTATAGGTAGTTTTAAATAATGCATAATAGACACTAAAAAACCACCCCCTAAACTGATGCTTTGGAGCGCAATGTCTAGAGGTAGGTTTTGCTTTTCTGGTTATTTGTATCTAAATCTGAAAATAGGTATCAAACTTATGGTTTTGTGATACGAGTTTGATAGTGAGAATAAATAAAATTTATACCGATGTAGTATAATATTACTAGTACTATATTTTTATAAAAATGGTATACAATATAAACCCTAAATTAATTACAAATGCTGAATCTGAAACCTTTATCAATATTGATTATTACTCCGATAGTTTTTCTGTCTACACAACAACTAGGAAAGTATCTAAAAAACTACATCTCAGACTACCTGAATACTACACCCTTGATTTTGGAAATTCATCAGCAAGAGTAGATGATGTCCCTTTGTCGTTGATTACTAGAATCCCGATAGGTATTTTTAAATGATTAGTAGACATGCAAATAGGACGAGAGAAATACATCTATCGTCCGGATATCTATTAGGGACATTTACTTATAGGTAATTATAACAAAAATTTATAATTATACCTTGACATTTGAAATCAATCTGTTATTATAAATTCAATAAGACAATAAAAACGCGGGCTCTAATGATTTGCACTCATTTGAACCCGCTAAGTAAACCCCTAAATCACCTAGGAGCTACCTGATATGTATTATAATGCATCTGTTGAAGAATCTACACTATTCGACAGTATTCAAGGATTTAAATATTTACACCCGTATATACTCACCAGTTTCGGCTATTCTTATGAAAAAATAGCTGTTGAGTTAGACTTATCAGTAGGACAGGTTACCCGCTACAATCCCTTAAGTAGGTCTAAAACTCGTTGCAAACCTCCGTTAAGCATCTGTAGATTAACGTGGTTTTTGGTTGAAAAAATTTTAATAGCTGGCAAAAACCCTAAATTGCCAGCTATCTTCAATGATTATCTATTGCAAGCTAAAAATATCCTATAATTTAAAGCTTTTCGATTAAATCTAATTATATGTTATTAAAATTTAACATATAATATACATAACTATTGATTATTAAAAATCGAGGGCCTTAACTTGTAAGAGAATTTGGCCCTAACCTACTACAAACAACGATTTTTAAATGTCATAGGAAAAAATCAAAATTGAATATTGTTAACTAACTTAACAATTGTAACAATTTTGCACATATACTAACTTTAGTATAGCATTCATAAGATGTCAAGATAATACAAGTGTATTTCTTTTATACTACTCATATTATACTACACTTTGAAATTTTCCATAATACATTTATATCACGTTTTGTAGTTATTGTCAATAGGTTCTAATGATTAATTTATTAAAAAATAATTATGATAATAACTACTATAGACGAGCTAGCCAACAGTTTCAATG
>JAKVCU010000195.1 GCA_022448955.1 Saprospiraceae bacterium | reverse complement strand
AAGAATCATAGTCTACAATTAATTCCCAAACTTGTGGGCTTATATGTTCTCTTAGTTCATAGAAGTTTTCGTTTTGGATGAGGATAGAATCTGGTTCTTTGACCATTAGATACATAGCTAGGAGCCGGGCGCCTAGTTCTTCATGTGTTTCGTAGGCACTAGCCAAGCTAATGAGGTTTTCTAATTCATTGTTGGTTTTGGTAAAATCGATTCTGGCTCCCATGCTACTTTCAATATTATAACCAGAAACTAAGCCAGTATTAATTAGGGTATAAGAAGTATACTGTTTTTTTTGATCTTTAGTAGCGAAGAATACCAAGCCACCCATTAAGGAGGCTGTTAAGCACATCAACCAAAAGTATCTTCTTATTAAGCGTAGAAATTGAATAAACGTCATGGTTTTATCGTTTTACTTAGTTTTTGATGGAAGTACCAACGATTTCTTCCAACATTTGATAGGCCATTTTGGCCGCATTTTTCATCTTAACCAGCTCTTCTTCTGCTGATTTGGTTTTGGAGAGCATAGTAGCATACTCAGAAGCTGGATAATTCCCTTCCTTGAAGTATTTCTCTGTGATACCTAGTGCGAGTTTATTTGACTCTACTAGATCTACCTTAATTTCTAGTATTTCGATTGCAGAAATCAGGTTGTGATATCGTCTAATCACTTCTTCTCGAAGTCCAAATTCTAGTGTTTGTTTTCTTGTTTTTGCCTTTTCGATTTCTATTTTGGCAATGCTAGTCAGGTCTTTATAATTTACGATATCTGATGGACTTAACCTAAATTGAAATCCTACACTATAGTAAGAGTTAGTACGGTCAATTAACAGGAGATTTACATTAGTTCCATCATCATTTTGATCGAGTAAGTTAGTTGTTCCACGGCTCCAGCCTGCAGCAAAGGTTAATAAATCAGCCCATCGTCGTTTAGAAAGGCTCGCTTGATGGCCTCTTTGGCGTATGAGCAAATCTTGTTCTTTGAGTGCGGGAGAGTGCTTCATTGCTAATTCAATGAGTTGTTCGAGTTCTTTGATTTCAAAAATGGTATTTTCTATTTCTTCTGGTGCTGTTGTAGAAGGGGGTTGACTAATTGTATCAGAGAGGTTTGATTGTGCTATCACAGTACAGCTGAAGCTGAGTAATAAAACAATCATATTTGATTTTGTCATAATATTTTTTTTGATTCGACTTTTATTAGACCAATTGCTGATCATTACTTTAAAGTCACGGAACCAATCTTTTTTCATGAACGGCTTTTCTAAGTAGTAAAAAGCAAAAGAAGAAAAGATGAGTATGATAGGTACAAGAATGAGGGTTTGTACTATCATATTGACTATGTAGTAATTGGTGAGTGTGATATTTTTTGTTCCTAATGTAAGGAATTCTATGAGTGGTAAATGAACCAAATAAATGGTATAGCACATACCGCCAATGATGGCTATCCAGGGGGTGCTTAAAAACCTGCGGAATAGGTTACCGCGAAAAGCTGCCATAAAGATAACAAATAATGAGGTAACAAACACGAGGTTTTTCCAATATTCCGTTGTCCAAGTGTAGGCCATTATAAGTAGACATGCTATCGCTGCGATGTCCAGATAAGTACTTTTTTGAGGATGATGTCTCCAATCAAAAAGGAAAAAGTCTAAAGCAAGGAATCCAACAAGAAAATGCTGCATTTGTCCTAGGATGCTCATTTTGTATGGAGCAAACCACCATCCAAAGTAATGTTGCAAGCTAATCCAAAGAAAGATAGATCCTATTAATGTAAAACGTCTTGTTAATTTATTTTTGATGCTAAAAAATAGTGCGGTTAGTGCAGGAGCTAAAATATAGAATTGGATTTCAATCTCCAATGACCATGCAACTGGGTTGATCATAGAGTACTCTCCAAATACAAAATTATGAACATAGAAAATACTAGTGATATAATGTAGCGCTAATGTAGTGAATTCAGTATCTGTCTTAATTAGTAAAACAACAAAAAATATAGACATCCAAAGAATGTAGGGCGGTTCAAGACGGGTGATACGTCTGATAAAATAATCCTTTAGTTTTACTTCTCTACCTCCCGCTAAGTGGTATTTGGCAAAAGGAAATGCAAGAATAAATCCACTAATAGCAAAAAAAATAAAAACACCAATAGTGCCTCTACTAGCTAAGAAAGCAAGTTGGTCTTGCGCTATTGGAGTAGCAAATTCAATTGGAGTATGCTTGATGAGTCTTTCGCTTAAGTGTTGAATAATGACAGGCATAATTGCTATAAAGCGAAGACCATCCACTTCTGAGATGTAATTCCCTGAACTTGTTACGCGCGACAGTTTATTTTTCCACTTATTTAGGTATGATCGCAACATTTATTTAGTTTTTACAAATCAAAAATATTTGAATTTGGAGGGGAGTGTAGCTTTTTTCGGTTTTTGGGAAGGATAATAGGTTGTTTGGATGTTTTTGTTCGGAATTTGAAATTTTAAAAAAAAATGTGCCGATGCCCACAAGGGGGCATACGGCACCTTACAAAACCTCTCATCCTTCAGGGATTTAACCCTATATTTGTTTTTTTAATAAATTTTATTATCTACTCGATATCCCACATTAGGAATGTACCAGTCTGTAAAACTACTACCTCCAGTAATTGCCCAATCTGAGAAGTGAGAATATGCTTGAGTTACTTGTACTTTTTCAACAGGATAACTGAATGATTCCAATAAGTGAATACCCCAAGGAAGATTGTTTTCTGTTTTGTAATATCTTCCTATGGAAGGATTTGAATCATCATCTTCTGTGCCGAACAAACTTGCATCTGCTAATGATGTTGGTGGTTTGTCAGGGAGGTGGACTTCTACAGATCTATTTCCACCTGCAATAACGAATGGGTTATAGGGTGCGCCTCCAAGTAAAGAAGGGTTAACTGGGGAGTTGAACTCAATGGTAACTGTAAAGGTTACTGGATTGATAGATGGCTGACTTGGTTCCGTATTCATAAAACCACCAGATGGAACATTGACCAAATCAAACCCATTCTCAAAAATAATGATCACTGCATTCGACTGATTTGCTTCTGTACCATTTGCATTTAGCTGTGCATACCCTGATGATAAGTTATTGCCTGTAACGGATTCTATCAATGTATTAGAAATTGGTATTTCAATCCCAAAACCATTACGAAGACCTGCACCCATGGCACGTAAAATGAAGGTAGCTTCAATACGAACTACATTATTAGATGCATTTCTCATTTCAGCAAAATTGTAGTCAACTACTAGGTCATTTAAATCATAATCCCCTTGGCTAGGCCATAAATCTTCAAATGCTAATGTACCAAACTGACCTTGAGCAGGTGCATAATCAACAAATGCAATATTTGGATCACCAGAGAATTCATCTTCATTATCAGGAATTCCATCACCGTCTGAGTCTTCGCCACCACTTTGACTTTGCGCTAGGTTGTTTGTATTAATTGCAGTGAAAGGAGTTGCCGTGATATAAAAAATAGCATCGTTGAAATCCTTATCACCACCTGGTCTAGTAATATCCTCAAATCCGAGTAGTAAAAGTTCGTTTACAGGATCATTTAAAAGAACATTGTGGCTGCGATTATCCTCAGTCGTGTAAGTATTAAAATCTTTATTGGAGTATTTAATATTCTTGTTGAAGGAGTTTTGTGGAACAACCGACTGACCATTCCACCCATCAGGAACCAAGAAATATCCAATAGAGGTTCCTGCTTGAAATTGGCCTAGGTATACTTTATTACCTGTATTCATTCCTCCACCACTACCAGAGTATGAAACGTTAGGAAAAATGATTTGATAATTTGTTATATCGTCGGGAGATGATGGTGGACTTCCCGTATTGTAAGTGTAGTATCCTAATGCATTTCTGTATCCTGCACCTTCATGAACGAAAGTAACCCAAACATCTGCTGCCGACAAAAGCTCAGTATTAGCATCTACACCGTCGGTTATATACTGAGGATTATAAACTGGCACAGGAAAACCTTCAGGCAAGGAGTTGTTGACAGTATTCAAAACGCTTTGGGGAACTACATCGTCGGTACTCTCCAGATAGTCGGGAACACCCGAAGAATTGTATCCTCCCATATAAGTAAAACTTATGTCCCTATCAGAGACCGAAGGATTATTGTCTGATTCATATTGATCATTGGTTCTTCCAGATTCACCTACTAGTCCTGTAGTCCAGTCATGATCATTTGGTGTTCCTGCAAACCCAGAGGTGTTATCTTCGCCAATGGTGTAAAAAATATCTCTATTGTTATTACCTGGGACATGGATTCTATGATAGGCAGGTAAACCTAAATAAGATGTGTAGACTAGAACATTTTCAATATTTCGGTCGATGACTATTTCTTTTTCATAAACTCCGTCAGGTGTAATGTAACCATGTCCGATCAATCGCCCACCTACCTCCTCCGA
>JAKVCU010000194.1 GCA_022448955.1 Saprospiraceae bacterium | reverse complement strand
AATGGTTTATAGGTGATAGGTGAATGGTTTATGTGTGATAGGTGAATGGTTTATGGGTGATAGGTGAATGGTTTATGAGTGATAGGTGAATGGTTTATGAGTGATAGGTGAAGGATTTATGGGTGATGGGTGAATGGTTTATGGGTGATAGGTGAAGGATTTATGGGTGATGGGTGAATGGTGAAGTAGATAAGCTATATGTTAAATTTTTAGCGAGAAATGAGCAAAAAATAATAATTTGGACCTTATTTTAAAGATAATTGTATGAATAAAAAAGACCAATCTAGATATGCATCATGGATGTACCGATTGATCAGACCTTTTGCAGGTGTCGGATTGCGACTTTTTTATAAGAAGATATACCTTTCTAATCTTGATAACTTACCAAAAAAAGGACCTGTTATTATTGCGGCCAACCATCCTACTGCCTTTTTAGAACCTTGTATTTTAGCTTGTTTCCAGCCTAGGCCTTTGCATTATTTAGTAAGAGGAGATTTCTTTAAGCAATCCATTTATGCTTTTTTGTTGAAATCCTTACATATGCTTCCAATTTATAGAATGAGAGATGGTGGCTATCAGAAGGTTAAGACGAATTTTTCTACTTTCCAGAAATGCTTTGAAGCGCTCAAGGCGCAAAAAGCCATCATGATCTTGGCTGAAGGTAACTGTATTCATGAAAAACGTCTTCGCCCTATTCGAAAAGGAACCGCTCGTATTGCATTAGGTGCATTAGAAAAATACCCCAATATGTCTATTCCAATAGTACCAGTGGGAGTAAATTATACATTTGCCGAAAGGGCGAGAGAAAGAGTAATGATTGATTTTGGAGCGCCCATAATGGCACATGATTACAAAAAATTATATGAAGAAAATAATCAGAAGGCCATCAATCAATTGACTGATGATTTGCGTAAAGCATTGGAAGAGCGCGTGGTAAATATTCACCAAAAGGCGGATCATGAACTTTGTGAACAATTATTATGCCTTGATCGGTCGGAAAGAAATGAAGCGGCAGGAAATCTCATTAAGAATGATGATTCTTACTTATTAGCTGAGAAACAAATTTGTGATTGGGTGAATCAATTACCTAGCACAGAAAAAGAAATGTTGAAAGAAAAGGCAAATCATTATTTTTCTGCTTTAGAAGAGCTCGATATACGAGATGAAGAGGTAATAAAAAGTAAAAGATCAACTAATTTTGTTGGCTTATCATTGGGCTTTTTTCCTGCGGCAATTGGTTATCTCGGGCATTTATTGGTTCACGTTCCTGCTGAGCGTATTGCATTGATGGTCAAGCGTGTAGAGTTTTTCTCTCCTGTTAGATGGGCTAGTTATAGCCTTTTAGGTTTATTATTCTATTTAGGGATTAGCATCTTTGGAATATTAAGTGGCTATTGGCCCTTTGTAGTACTTTTAGCATTTTTGGGATGGTGGACCATTCAATATGGAGATTATTATAAAAAATGGAAATATGAAACTAAATATCATAGAATAAGTGACTTAGATAAAGAAAGACTGTCAAAAGAGAGAATGCAATTAAAGAATAGCATTTCGGTTTTTCAAACAACACAACCAAAGGTTTAAGTGGTTTGTTGATGAGGAAAATGGAACATCTATGATAGAAAACTTGAGGATGAAGAAGGCAGAGATATTAATGAATGAATGGGGAAAACAGAAGATCCCTTTTTTATTTATTATCGATTTTGAATGCAAGGAACCCATTATTTTGCGTTTAGACCAAGTGGAGGCTAGTCAGATTCAATATCAGTTTCGATCTACAGGCAATACATGGTCGTCCCCTGCTTCTCTTCCTTCTTCTATCCAATTTGAGATCGAACCCATCGATTTTTTTACCTATCAAATGGCTTTCCAGAAGGCACAAAACGCCATCTTTGAAGGGAATTCTTATCTATTAAATTTAACCTTTCCGACACCTATTCAGACTAACTTATCGCTTTATCAAATCTTTCAAAATAGTACCGCCCCTTATCGATTATGGATGAAAGACCGATTTGTAGTCTTTTCTCCTGAACCATTCGTAAAGATTGAAAACGGTCAAATTGCGTCCTACCCCATGAAAGGTACAATCGATGCAGATTTGCCTGCAGCAGAAGCCGTTTTGATGGCCAACCAGAAGGAAAGAGCTGAACATGCAACCATTGTTGATTTGATTCGAAATGATTTGAATATGGTGGCTCAAAAAGTAAGCGTAGAGCGATATCGCTTTTTAGATCGTATTGAAACGAATAGAGGAAATATCCTACAAACCAGCACAAAAATCGTAGGTGAAGTAGGAGAGGAGTATCACCAAAGCATTGGTACGATTTTGCGGAAGCTGTTACCTGCTGGCTCAATTAGTGGAGCCCCCAAGAAAAAGACCGTAGAGATTATCCAATCAGCCGAACCATTTGACCGAGGCTACTACACGGGAGTAATGGGCTTATTCGATGGAGAAAAGCTGGATAGTGCAGTGATGATTCGATTTATTGAGCAGCAAGGAGCACAAAAGGTGTTTAAGAGTGGTGGCGGCATTACCGCTCAAAGTGATGTGATGGAAGAATATCAGGAAATGATCAAAAAAGTTTATTTACCATTTGTAAGCCAATCCAAAATGCTTACCGTCTAATGTATAGATTTATTGAAACCATAAAGTTAAAGGATGGAATCTTCTATAATCTAACTTACCATCAAAATCGACTGAGTAGAACATCTTTAAAGTATAGCTTGCCCAATTATAATATTGCACAATGGCTTCAAGCACAAAGCTTTCCATTAGAAGGCTTGGTTAAAACCAGATTCTTGTATGATAAAAAAGGTGTTGAAATTCAGTTTCATCCTTATGAAATCAAAAAAATCGAAAGCCTAAAATTGGTAGAGGATAATTCAATAGATTACACCTATAAACGGACCAATCGGTCTACATTAAAAGCCTTATTTGAAAAGAGAGAAGATTGCGATGACATCCTCATTGTGAAAGATGGATGGGTGACAGATTCGTACTATGCAAATGTGATTTTATCAGATGGAGATCAGTGGTTTACGCCTCACCAACCATTACTAGAAGGAACTAAACGACAACAGCTGATTAATCTAGGAGTGCTCCATACTATGCCTATTGGCGTAAAGGATATTGCTCGTTTTCAGAGGGTTCAATTAATTAATGCAATGATTGATATAGAGGATCAATTAGTGATTTCATCTATCCAGTAATTCTTTTGGTAATTGCTTAGTTGCTTTGGCTCCAAGCTCTTTAATTTTTTCTGCTCTTCCAATTAAAGTATCCCCGAACTTTCGAGAATCGACTAATTTGTTCATGGCATCTTTATAAGCGGATTGAGCATGATCGAGTTTTTGGCCAATAGATTTTAGATCATCTACAAATCCACAGAACTTATCGTATAGCATTCCGCTTTGACGAGCAATTTCTAATACACTTCTTTTTTGTTTGTCTTGGGTCCAGATATAAGAGACCGTACGCATGGTAGCTAATAGGGTAGAAGTGCTGACCAAGACCACATTACGATCAAGGGCATCTAAAAATAAACGATGATCCTCCTGAGCTGCTATAGCAAAGGCAGGTTCTATGGGAATAAATAAAAGTAAGTAATCAGGGGAATTGATCTGATAGAGCCGTTGATAGTTTTTACTGCTCAAATCTTTAATATGCTGTTTAATACTATTTAGGTGATCTTTGAGATGGATCCGTTTTTCTTCTTCAGAGTGGCTGTTGAAGTATCGCTCATAGGCCACTAAAGAAACCTTTGAATCAATAATCAAATGTTTATCATCAGGTAAGTTGATGATAAAGTCTGGTCTTTTATGACGTCCTTCTTCATCTCGGAAAGAATTTTGGACCTGATAGTGTGTACCTTTCTGAAGGCCAGCTTTTTCAAGCAGTAGCTCTAATTGAAATTCTCCCCAATCGCCCTGTATCTTATTTTCGCCTTTTAATGCCGAGACTAAGTTATTGGCATCTTGACTGAGTTGCTGATTAAGATGGCGAAGGTGTTCGATTTCCTTTTTGAGTGATACACGATCTTTCGTTTCTTCCAGAAATCGGCGCTCTACGCCATCTTCAAAAGCTTTTATTTTTTCCCTTAATGGATGTAGTAAGTGACCAAGTTGTTCTTGATTCTGGGCAGTAAACTTTTGGCTTTTTTCTTCTAATAAACGATTGGCGATATTCTCAAATTCTGTTTTAAATTTTTCTTGCAAGTTTTGGATTTCGTTTTTCTGCTTAGCCATCTGTTCCTCCAAATGGAAAATGATTTGTTGTTGGCTAGATAGCCGTTCACGCATATGTAAAATCTGCTCGTTTTTATCTTCCAAATCATCTTGTGCGATATCCAAGGCTTTCTGAATATGTTCATGAATACCTTTTGCAACGAATTGTTGATCAATTTCATTCTTGCTGATCATAATATTTTGATAGCGCAAACGAACCATTAGCCAGCCAATAGCCATACCAATCAGTAAACCTAGGATCAAAAGCATAATGCCAAAACTCAAAGTATCCATATTCACTTTATGTTTAGTCTCAACAATAT
>JAKVCU010000193.1 GCA_022448955.1 Saprospiraceae bacterium | reverse complement strand
ATGTGGCCAACTCCAAGTTTAAAGAATCAATCTTTGGATTTTTTACTTTAGTCGGAAGTTCAGCATTTTCAACAACTAATTTATTCCCTCCAATATAACTAGCTGTCATACTTGCACCAATTAACACCAATACTCCAAGTAATAAACCAACTTTCAATTTACCATCTAGGAAATAAGTCTTTGCGGTTTCATTAATTAATGAACGTTTGCCAAATTCTAAGGCTATTGCAACGCCACATAAAAGCCCACAAAGAACGATCTTTATTATTGGTGAATAATCCTGCAATAAATAGAAAATAAAGAAGCAGGCAGTAACTATACTAATGAGGTTAGGAAAGTAAGACCATGCAGTTAAGTTTTTAACTTTTGATCTATTAGCAGTAGGTAATGGCTTTTCGCCAAATTCATTAATACATTGCTCGACAAAGATAAAATCCTTTTGTTTCTCTAAAATATCCTTGTCTTTAGTGGATTTTTCCATAATTTTAATCCTTTAGATTTATTTCTAAATAGCACCTTTCGGACTGCCTCCAAGCTATAGCCGTTAGGTGCTTTTTTCTATCCTTATTTATTTGGCCACTCTTAATGGACTTTTGCCCATCATTTTTGAGATTCTAGCAGCCATATTTTTTGCGTTTGTTCTTTTATCAATGTTGATGTATTCCATGAATTGACGCTCAAGAGAATGTCCAGTAATGCCCATCAATTCAATAGCAGGGAAACCAAGTTGATAAAAGTTGGTAGCAAACGATCTACGTGCGGTATGGGCACTAATGAGTTTAAACTTTTGTATTTGTTCCTCAACTCTTTTCCCTCCAATGCTCTTTTTTACTCTGATCGTTTCCGTAATCCCTGCCAGTTCACATACTTCTTTTATGTACTGATTGAACTTTTGGTTAGATATTTTTTTCGGTGACTGATAGTTATATTTTTCAAGTAGTTCTTTTAAGATTGGGAATAGTGGAATAACTACTTCTGTATTGGTCTTTTTAGTGAATAACACCAATAAATCTGCACCATCTTCTTTAACTACGTGTTCGGGTTTTATTCTCGTAAAATCACTAAAACGCAAACCAGAATAAGCACCAATTAAAAACAAGTCTCTTACACGTTCTAAACGCTTATTATTGGATAAGTCTAAATTATAAAGCTGGTTAAGTTCTTCAAATGATAGAACTACTTTAGACAATTTCTCTTTTTTAATATTCCACCCTTTACGCCTGTAAATTTCATTGGTATGATAGTTTCTTTCCCTTGCTTCATTCATAAACTGTTTAAATATGCTCAACATCTTTGCAGCGTAATTAGTGGATAATTGTCGAGGTGCTTGATATAGCCAATCTTCAAAATCATGTCTTAAATCCCATGTAATATCCTGATAAGTAAAAGAACCGTTATGCTTTTCAATTGCATAGTTCTTTAGATGGTTAGCACACGTCTTTAATATTTTCCATGTACCTCGCTTTGCGTTTTGTGCTTGGATTCTTTTTTCTAGGTAAGATTCAATAAATGGGAATAATTCTAAATGGTTGGTTTCTTGCTCTGGTCTTTTTTTACGGCCAGTACGGTAATTAAGCTCCTGTTTAAATTCATCCGTTGACACTTCATTGCCTAATTCTTTGAAAATCTCGATTGCTTTAGTTGCAATATCATTTAGGCTATTATTGATGTCTGCATCAAAGTGATTGTTTACGGTGACTTTTACCCTATTCCTTTTTTTATCCCAAAATCTTGGTCTAGCCTTTTCTTGGGTACTCCAAACTAATCTTTTGCCATTGTACCGCAATACTAGCACGATCAAAGTAGGATTATCCTTGTCTTTTTCTGGATGATGGTTCCTAAGATTGAATCTAGGAGTGGGGATTTTAGTTGGTCTAGCCATTTACAAACATATTTTAGTAATTCACATCAACAACACTAAGATACACCAACGACAACAAAAGACCAAAATGTTGTCAATTTTTATTAATGGTAGTTGCGTTTTTTTAACACTTGGTAATAAGTTTGTAATTAAAATGCTTGCTTTATAGGTGTTTTGAAATGGTGTTGAGAGTTATAAAATATTAAGGTTCGAATCTTAATAAACCGACAAGTTAAATCAAAAAATTATTGTAATTCAATTATTTATGATAGGTTTTTTTTATTATGTATCGTTTAGGTTGTCGTTTTTCAATCATGACAATAAAAAACCGCTAAGCAAAATATGTTTGTTGTTGATGCAAACTTGCTTAACGGCTTAGATATACTTAAAGATAAAATTCTATCTGCTAACTTTCATTTTTTATTGAAAGTTTGTACCTATTTCAACCATTCACCTATGGGAATATTAAAACTTTCACTATTTGCCTTGTGGTCGATAATCTGCTTTGGTTTTCCCCATCTGTATTCCATGAATAATTTAATATACTGAAATTCGCCACGATTTACACCGTCGATTAGCTTGTCAATCGCTTTTTTATCGTGCTGCTTTAAATCATCTTCAAGTAAAAGTCTTACGGGCTTCCTTCCTGCACCCTCTCTTTTACCACCGTGTCCGTTTGCCATATTTGAAAAAGTTTAATTTTCAAGATTAGTAACACTTATAATATAAGCATTTTCTTCTTGATTGAGTGAAATATTATTTTTTAAGGTAAGGTTTTGTAAGGTTGTTTTAATCTGACTTTGGACTTAGCGAATACGTGCTAAATCTTGAGTATTTTCTACTATGATTTTGACTTGGTTTTTTGTGGTTTATTGCTTTGGTTGTGGTTATCATTTTTGATAACTTTTACCCTTCATCATAGGAAGGGTTTTTAGCACTTTTTGGAAACCACCGATTTTGAGGTAAAAAAGAGTATAGGAAATGGATCTATTTTAGTTAGCGAAAATACCCCATTTTAGCCTGTTAAATCTAATGGTTTTTGGTAGGTTGTTTTTTGCTTTCTTCATTTTTTATATTTGGTAGTGGTTTAGTTTGAAGTGAATAATTCAGAGAAAATAAGATTCATTTGCGGACAAAAATCGCCTTGCTTTTCCTTTTCGATTAGTGGGAAAATCTTTTCAATTAGGTGCTTTTTCAATCTGCTTTTAGCTACCTTGTTTTTTTGATAGTTTATTGCAATTTGCAGTATTCTTTCCTTTGGCATTCCACTTTTAGCCAAATGAGACACAAAACTGAATGTTTGTAAATCCTTTGGACTTAACGCTGCAATCAATTCTGAACGCTTGCGCTTAGTTATTGACTTCTTTAGTTCCATTCCTTCAATGTGTTGGGATGCTGCAACCTGAAAGGCTTTTTTCTTATTTGATTGACTTAAATGGAGAAATGATAAAAGAGTGCAATCAAAATCTTGACCATATAAACTACGTGCCATTTTTTTATTCTTGACAGTTGTCTCCATTCGTATAAGTGCTGCTATTTCATAGTCACTTAGGTAGTAGTTTGCAAAGATTGGTGAACCGCTACGGACGTTTCTAAGTAGCTCAATTTCCTTGCGGTAAAACTTCAAATACCTTTCACTTAATAACGTGCTACGCCTATCAGCAAAAGCGATACCTTGATTATTATGTTTATTGAACACTTTTGCACCACCTTTGCCCCTCCTAGCCTTTGCGACCTTCTTTAAGTTCCTGCACTCTTGCGGAAAATCATTTGGCGAGGTATGGTAATAATCTTTTTTGAAGTCGCAATCTGTTACGCTTGCAGCTAGCATTGCTTCAATAGAAAAAGAAACAAATCCATGATACTGAATGGCAGCATGAACCTTTTGGAAATTATTAATAGTTATTCCATTTGGATAATCACTTCCAAGTAATTTAGCAGCTACGCCAATAGTGATAAATTGCTCAACTTTTCCCCTATTAGAAAGATTCATCCTTTCATTTGCATATGATGTTCTTATGCCTGTCTTATCGCATTTGAATAAATCACTTGTTTGGTTCTTAGATTCTAGTATTTCACCGCTTTCAGTTACCGTGTGGATTATCCTACCCTTAATTGCTTCATTGTGGATGTGTACATCTTTAATTGGTATTCTAATCTTAAAGGAATCAATTGCATAAGTATTTGGAAAAAGTATCTTGCTTGGTACTTTCTTCTTTTCTACCCTGTATTTATTGTTAGTATGGCTTATCTTTGTAACCATATTTTGTATTTATCAAATGCTTATCGTTTGCGCTACTACGCTTGATAGGCATTTTTTATTTAAGGGGTTTTTAACTACCCTTTCGGAATTATGCCCAAATAATTAGGAAATACCGAAAGATTGCTTAAAACGCCTTAGAATACTATTAGAATTAAAAAAAATGGAGGGTTATTTTTCCTGAGTGAACCCTCCTAGCACTCCGTTCCGCTTAGGATAGCCGTACATCAAAACCCCTCAGAATCAATGCACGGATTTTCTAATTTGTAATTTCTTATGAATTTTCCTCTGGCACTTCCTGTAGTGTTAAATACCATGCTTTTACTCCCGTAGATTTACATTTGTCCTGAAATGTCTCGATTGCAAATTCCTGTTCGATCATCATTTTTACGTATTGACAAATACAGTTTATTGGTAAACCTGATTCTTCCGCTATCATTTTTCTAGTAGCAGCACCTAGCTTTTTTAATGCTTTTTTTGCTTTCTGAAAATCAGTAATATAGCTTGGACTTTGTCTTTTTGTGGTAAATGCTGAAATTGAAGTACTTCTAACATTTTGGCCTGTCCTTGTTGTG
>JAKVCU010000192.1 GCA_022448955.1 Saprospiraceae bacterium | reverse complement strand
ATAAGGTCCTTTCATGATCAAAAAAGAAACGACCAACTCCCCAATATTTTTCTTGATACCCTTTTATGATGTGATTAAATTCATACGGATAAAACCCTTCATCTTCAAAATAGAAAAACTCACCAGTCAAGGAATTCATCCATAAACGACCAGTATGGTCTTCAAAAAAATGAAAAACTACATTACAGCTTAAGCCATCCTCTGCACCAAAGTTTTCAAAAGTATATCCATCATATCGACTTACCCCATTATCAGTAGCAAACCATATAAAGCCCTGTCGGTCTTCAAATACCTCGTACACTTCAGAACTGGGTAATCCATCATCTGTTGTTAAGTTTCTAAAAGTAGGTTGTGGTGTAATTTGCGCAAAGCAAAAGTGTGAGAAAGAAAAAAAGAGAAGGAAAAGAAACCATTTCCAAATAAAACAAGTTATTTTGATATTACAATATTTAAAAAAAAACATAAAATAAGATAAATGCTTTTTAGAAGTTCAAATATAATTATTAGCATTACTATTTATCAACTTATCGCTGATCTGTGATAGTGCTAATCACCTATTTCTGAAAAAACGCTTGCAGATCATGATCTGCAAGCGTTTTTTCGTTTGTAATAATTATCTTTGCGAGTCTTAAAAAAGGTCGATCAAAATAACTGAATTAAAAATAGCTTTTTTGGGAGCCTTTTTATTTGAATCAAGACTTGTCCTAATTCTTTATATAAACGCGAGTTACAGCATGTTTAAGGTACTAAAAAATCTCAATCTGTCGGAAATCGATAAAGAAGTCTTACAGTTCTGGGACGACAACAAAGTTTTCGAAAAGAGTGTAGAAGAACGCGATCCAGCGAATAGTTTCGTTTTCTACGAAGGCCCGCCATCAGCAAATGGTAAGCCAGGTATTCACCACGTAATGGCCCGTACGATCAAAGATATTTTTTGCCGCTTCCAAACGATGCAAGGTAAAAGAGTAGAGCGTAAAGGTGGCTGGGATACACACGGCCTTCCCATCGAGCTAAGTGTAGAAAAAGAATTAGGCATTACAAAAGAAGATATTGGTAAGACGATCACCGTAGACGAGTACAATCAAAAGTGCCGCGAAACCGTGATGCGTTACAAAGATATGTGGGATGATATCACTCGTAAAATGGGCTACTGGGTGGATCTTCAAAACCCTTATATTACTTATGAAAATAACTATATCGAATCGGTTTGGTATTTACTAAAGCGTTTGTACGACAAAGACTTATTGTACAAAGGGTTTACGATCCAGCCTTATTCGCCTGCTGCCGGTACTGGCCTAAGTTCACATGAGCTGAACATGCCTGGCGCATATAAAGAAATCAAGGATGTTTCGGCTATCGCCCAATTCAAAATCAAAGGAGAAGAGCATACTTACTTCTTAGCTTGGACGACAACGCCTTGGACCTTGCCTTCTAACACTGCTTTGGCTGTTGGGAAGAAGATCACTTACGTGAAAGTCAGAACATTTAACCGTTATACACAACAACCAACTATCGTTATCCTTGCTAAGGATCGATTGAACTACTACTTCTCTGAGCAAAATCCAGAGCTGAAAGCGGAGGATATGAAGCCTGGTAACAAACCAATTCCATATTTGGAAGTAATTGGTGAAGTAAAAGGCGCAGACTTAGAAGGAATGGAGTACGAGCAGTTATTGCCTTATGTTCAACCAGACAAACCTGCTTTCAAAGTACTACTTGGTGATTTCGTGTCAACCGAAGATGGTACAGGTATCGTTCACATCGCGCCTACTTTTGGTGCGGATGACTTCAGGGTAGCACAGCAGTATGGCATTCCGCCATTGATGGTGAAAGACGAAAAGGGCAATCCAATGCCTTTAGTGGATAAACAAGGTAAATTTGTTGATGAGGTAACTGATTTTGCGGGCCGTTATGTAAAAGATTATGGTCAAGAGGAAGAGCGCCCAACGGATGCGGATATCGTGATCAAATTGAAGACGGAAAACAAGCTTTTCCATTCTGAAAAATATTCACACAATTATCCACACTGTTGGCGTACCGATCGTCCCGTTTTATATTATCCCCTGGATAGCTGGTTTATCCGTGCAGCGAGTGTAAAAGAACGCATGTACGAACTGAACAAAACGATCAACTGGAAACCTGCTTCAACAGGAGAAGGGCGTTTTGGAAAATGGTTGGAAAATTTACAGGATTGGAACTTATCTCGTTCCCGTTTCTGGGGTATTCCTCTACCGATCTGGCGTACAAAAGATGGCGATCAAGAAATCTGTATCGGTTCTCTAGAGCAATTACAGCAAGAAATTGATAAGGCCAATGCAGCTTTAGGTAAAGATCAGTCTGTACCTAAAGATATCCACCGTCCTTATATCGATGATATCGTTTTAGTCGCAGAAAATGGTGAGCCCATGTATCGCGAGCTAGACTTGATCGATGTATGGTTTGATTCTGGTTCGATGCCTTATGCACAATGGCACTATCCATTTGAAAATAAAGAAAAGTTTGAGCAAAACTTCCCTGCAGATTTCATCGCAGAAGGGGTTGATCAAACGCGTGGTTGGTTCTATACATTGCATGCTATCGCCACTATGGCTTTTGATAGCGTAGCATTTAAGAATGTGGTTTCGAATGGTTTGGTATTGGATAAGAAAGGGGTTAAGATGTCTAAGCGTCTTGGCAATGCCATCAATCCATTTGAGGCTATTGGTGAATATGGTGCAGATGCAGTACGTTGGTACATGATCTCTAATGCACAACCTTGGGATAACTTGAAGTTTGACTTGGAAGGTGTGGAGGAAGTGCGTAGAAAATTGTTCCGCCCATTATTCCAGACATACAACGGTATCTTTGCTCAATATGCCAACTTAGTAGGGTTCAAATTTGATGAAGCATACATCCCTCTTTCAGAGAGAGAAGAAATCGATCGTTGGATCCTTTCTCGTTTGAATTCTTTGATCAAAGAAGTGGGTGCTGATTTTGCAGATTACGAGCCAACAAGTGCAACACGTCGCATCCAAAACTTTGTAGATCGCGACTTGAGTAACTGGTACGTTCGTAGAAATCGTAAACGTTTCTGGAGCAAATCTTACGGCCAAAATGAGGTAGCAGCTTATCAGACTTTATACGATTGCCTAGTGGCTATTGCTAAAATGATGGCTCCTGTAGCACCGTTCTTCGCTGATTGGTTCTACCGTAGCTTGAACGACGCTACAGGAAAGGAAGCACATATCTCTGTTCACTTAGCGCATTTCCCGAAAGTGGACAACAGCGCAATAGACTTGGCCTTAGAAGAGCGTATGGATTATGCACAGCGTATTTCTTCATTAGTGCTTTCCTTACGGAAAAAAGAACGCATCAATGTGCGTCAGCCGCTACAGAAAATCTTATTGCCAGTACTGAATGCGTCTTTCCAAACACAAGTGGAAGGTATCGCAGATTTGGTACTAGCAGAGGTAAATATCAAAGAGATTGAATACATCACAGATACAACTGGTGTCATCAAGAAGAAGATCAAACCAAACTTCAAAACTTTAGGTCGCCGCTTAGGTAAAAATATGAAAGCAGCTTCTCAAGTAATTGGTGGATTGAGTCAAGAAGATATCAGTAAAATCGAAAAGGATAACAAATTTATCCTTGAAGCGAATGGCGAATCTTTTGAATTGACATTAGCTGATTTCGAAATCACAACAGAAGATATCCCAGGATGGCAGGTAGCGAATGATGGTCCATTGACCGTAGCATTGGATATCACCATCACAGATGCTTTAAAAGCAGAAGGAATGGCTCGTGAGTTGGTGAATAGAATCCAAAACTTACGTAAAGACAAAGACTTCAATGTAGTTGATCGTATCAATATTCGTTTGCAAGAGCATGAAATCATCCAAGATGCTATTGCTCAATTTGGTGATTATATCCAAGATGAGACACTTGGTTTATCCTTAGAAGTTGCCGCTGAAGTGAGTGGAGATGAGATTGAGTTGCCTGGTGAGGTGAAGTTGATGATCGCTGTGGAAAAAGCTTAGTATTGAGACTTTGTGAGGCGGCTCGCAAGCTCGCTTTATGACTTTTTGATTTGTTTGTAAGCTCATTTTTAGTGAGCAATAAAAAAGCCCGAAATTTCAGTTGAATTGAGATTTCGGGCTTTTTCTTTCAGAGCGTTCTTAGCCAAATAAGGATTGCAATTTCATGGCTAATCCCATATCGCCTTTCACTTTTACTTTTCCAGTCATGAAAGCAGACATAGGATTAAGATCTCCATTGCGTAACTTTACTAAATTGTCAATGGTTGTGATGATCGTACAATCTGCATCTTTATCTTCATTGCTTACTATGGCTTCATCACCAGTAAGATCGATGTGCACAGCACCTCCGTCTAAGGAAAGCTTTAAGCTTTTGCCTAGATTGGGCATTTTCCCTGCGGCAGCTTTTACTTGATCTGTAAATTCTATGAGTGTCATAAAGTTGTGGTTTATAAAAGGACAATAAAATAATCCGAAAGATATACTATTATATTTATAAAATAATTTAGAGGTCAGTAGGTGTGAAGAATTATATTCACTCATTTTTTCTTCATATTTCACCAAACTAATGACCCGAACTTTCAGTTTATTCATTCGTTCAAATCAATTTGGCAAAATAAAAATGAGTAAATATAATTTAGCCTAAGTAGTAAATCCTAGACAGATTACTTTTATAGCAAGCTCTCGCTCGCTCCAACCTTCCTCTTCCTAAGGATAT
>JAKVCU010000191.1 GCA_022448955.1 Saprospiraceae bacterium | reverse complement strand
AGGAAAGTTACGCATGGTTTTTGAAGGGACGCTAAAATTTTATTGTACCAATTTTTTAGCCTAACTACTTAAATGATTGGGGCAGCTAAGCAGGATGACGGAATGGCAAAAGCATCGACCAATGCACTTGCATCCTTTCTAATCAAACCACACAATTCATCTACGTAAAAACGTATAGCTTTGGATTTCGCAGGCATAAAATATTCATGCTCTAAAAACCATGCCCTATGCTTTTCTATAGTATGTAAAGCATAAAGCGCGCATAAATTCGTTAATACTTTTTGGAGTTGCTCGTCACTTTCATTATCAATTACCTTACAAATTGTTCAAGTACGATTCGCTCTACATAGGCCTCTGCCAATGCCAACATATGAGTTTGGCCTTTCAGGAAAGCATCATAAGAAGTTGTGCCTCCTTTAATCATCCCACGCATACGATTAGCTAAAGAAAATAACAATCTTCGCTCTCTAAACCTAAATGCTCCCAATTGAAACTCTGCACTCATCAGATGCGCTCGGTCAGTATTCCGAATAATAAATGGATTAAGTTCTGAAAAAGCAGTGGAAACTCTTGTCCCCAAATAACGTAATACGGCTACTGTTCCTTCCTCATGAAATTCCTTTCTGAACTCTGACAAGACCCCTTTTGCTACCAATTGCATCAAAACCGTATTATCTCCCTCAAAAGTGGTAAAGATATCCGTATCTGCTTTTAAATCAGCAAAGCGATTCTCTGCTAAGTACCCTTTTCCCCCGCAAGCCTCCCGACATTCTTGTAAAGCATCTGTAGTGAACCAAGTAGCATAAGACTTTAACCCAGCAGCCAGGGATTCAATCTCTCGAATATCTTTATCCGTGCGATCGACATAGCGCTTTGTGAGATAGGTTAGGCCAAAATCTAAAGCGTAGGCCTTCGCTAAAAGCGGCATTAAACGGCGTTGATGGCTTGGATAATTCAATAATAAAGTTTCTTGATCACTATTGCCAGAAGGAAACTGCCTCCTTTTCAAGGCATACTTGATGGCTATAGCCAAACCAGATTTAGCCGCACTTAGTCCTGCTCTTGGAACACAGACCCTCCCTCCTACTAATGTACCTAGCATAGTAAAGAATCTTCTAGAAGGGTTTTCAATAGAACTGGTATAGTTTCCATGCTCATCAATATCGCCAAACCGATTTAACAAATTTTCTTTCGGTACTCTTACATGATCAAACCAAATTCGACCATTATCTACACCATTAAGCCCTAATTTGTAACCACAATCTTCAACTCTAACACCGGAGAGTAATCTACCATTTTTATCTCTCATTGGTACTAAAATAGCATGAACGCCGTGATTTTCTCCGCCAACAATAAGCTGAGCAAACACACTCGCCATTTGACCATGCAACGCATTTCCAATATACTCCTTACCCGATTCGAAGTTAGGGGAGTTAATCTCTATTTCTTGCGTTGTTGGATCATAGGTGGCTGTTGTTTCTAATCCTCTTACATTAGAACCATGTCCAGTTTCTGTCATCGCAAAACAGCCTGGTAGTGCTAACGTTCCAATAGCATCGAGGTATTTATCGTGATGCCTCTTTGTCCCGAGCCATAGTACGCTTCCCCCAAAAAGTCCGAACTGAACACCAAACTTAATAGCCAAACTTAAATCATGATAACCTAGAGTTTCGAATACAGCAGCATACTTCCCCATATCATTATCCCCTCCATATGCTTCTGGATAGGAAATCGCTCCAAGTCCTTGTTTGGCTAAGAGCTTAGACCAAAGCAAAACTTGGCTTCTATATTCATCCTTATTCCTTAGCGTTTTATATTCAAAATTAGGATCGCTCAAAATGGTTTTAACTTTCTGACGAATTGCTGCATAATCATCATCTAGTAGGGCCGTCATTGCTTTGATATCAAAGCTTTGTTTAATCTTCTCTTCCTGTTCTTGATTTTTATCCGCTTCCGCAGGGAAGATCGTTTCATACGTTTTGACACTTACGCTTCCTAGAGCTTCTTCTATCGACTCCAATTCTTTTCGAATATGGGGATGATCCCAACTAACTACTATATCATTTTTTACTTTTTTAGCAGCAGATTGAGCCATTTCTAATCCAAGATCAACCAAACTAACATATGCCTGTTCTTCTAAGCGCTCTGCTGCATTTTTAATTGAAATCTCCCAATATTTAAACAGATGCTTACTTGGCGGTTTAAGCGGATTACTCCATAACTTAATCAGCAATAAATCCTCCTCTTTAATAAAAGAAAGCTTGAGTCCTTTTTCTGTCAGGGTTTGTATTTCGGAAGGAGTTAATACCCTATCAGCCCAAGCTGCATAAAATAAGGGGATCAGAGACTGTATTCCTGGAGAATAATTAAACTGGATATTTGGATTAGTGCTCATCTATGTTTTGTAGTTTATTGGAAATTACGAATATTTCTCATAAGAAACTATCATTCGTTTAGGCTTTAAAGCAATTTAAGTATAAACACGAAGTCTTTAATTCTAGTTGCCAAATAATAATTGGTTTATTAAAACTTTAACCATCTTGGTAATCAGTATTTACTACTATGATCAAAAAAAAATGCACGTATGTGACATATCCAAATGACTTTGCTTATTCTTTTAATAAAAAAGAAGCGCTCTGCATTTAGTAGAGCGCTTCTTCAAACAAACATGAGAAAACCACTTTGGGGTGTGAAGTACACCCGAGAAATATAGGAAGGTAATAACTAGCTACCAATTGGGTTACTTGTTCTAAAAACCGATGTATCTTGATTACAGGCCACGTTCTTCATCTAGTTGATAGAGATCATAACGCTCAATAATATGAATCAATTTTTGACTATACTTTGGATCTTTAGAATATCCTACAGTCTGAATTGCCTTTGCCCACTTTTTGTAAGCATACCCTGCTTTGAACACCTCGCTAAAATCATCTCTTAATAAAATGCTATGTGCTCTCCAATTTTCCCAGGCGCTTGCATAATCTGCACCACTCATGGGAATACCAAAATGATTGTTATTATGTTTAGCAGAAGCTTTTTCACCAGCATGGCTTTCTAAGATGGCCTGGGCCATTTTTATGCTTGCTGGGATATCAAACTTATTCATCTCAGAGCGCGCTACCTTTTTGAATCGTTTTATGTAGGCCATCACTGCAGCTTCATCTAATTTATGTAAAGAATGTACCTTGAGATTATCTTCCTCTTCTGAAAGGTGAACAATAGGCTGAGCAAGCATTGATTCTGTATGAATTTCTCTACCTTCCTCCGCCCATGCACTCTCAGAAGGGTTTTTCATATTGATAGAAAACTGAATGTTCTTTTGTGTAAAAATGAATAAAACTAAAGCTGCTACACCTAACTTAAACCATGGAAATTTAATATAGACAAAAGCGCCAGCTGTATATTTGTGGAACTGGTATTTCAAAGCTATAAAAATACGTCCAAGCAATACTTGAATTTTTTTCCATGAAGCCGCCAAACTTATTGCTGGATCAAAATATAACTCAGCTTCCTCTTGAAGCCCCTTCTGATCCTTGTTTACTTGCTTTTCATAAGAAGCAGATGATATAGAAACATCTGGCTTTTTGGATGCATTTCTATTCATAACAAACATTTTTTGGAAAACTTTTTGTATTTTAAGCTTTCAATTAAACCTTATTGTTTTTTATTTTTTTCTTATACAACAAATATAAAACAAAAAGTTTTTAAAACAAAGTTTTTAAAACATTTTTATTCAAACAAAATGGGGAGTTTTTCAGACAATATTGTTAATCAACGTTTTAAATTAGTATTCCAGGAATTAGAAAAATATAACCTAATCAAAGGAAAATCTGACATTGCCAAAAAACTAGGTACCTACAATCATGTTATTAATAGCATATTAAAGGGTCAGCGTAATATTACCGTTGATCAACTCCACAAGTTATTTGAGCATTTTGGTATCAATGCCAATTTTTTGTTTGGTAGTAGTCCAGAAATGTTTTTAGAAGATCGGCTCCCCAATGGTGACATCCCCTCTTATTCATTCAAAGATCATCAACAAGCGGGCCGAAATAATATCAACTTAGTGCCTGAACGAGCATTAGCAGGTTATGCATTAGAACATCAAGACCAAGCATATATCGAAAACTTACAAAAGTTTTCCATCCCGCATTTAGAAGGTGATCTCATCGCTTTTGAAATTAGTGGTGATAGTATGATGCCTACCATCACAAATGGCGATCTAGTGGTTTGTGAGCCTGTCGAACGTGGAACACCACTTAGAGACAATCACGTTTATGTTGTAGTGACAGATGTAGTTGTTGCAAAAAGAATCCAACAGATGAGGAATGGAAATGAGATTGTTGGTCTTCGCCTGATTTCTGATAATGACATAGTCTATAAGCCATACGAAGTAGAACCGAATGATATTCGACAGATTCTTAAGGTAAAATGTAGACTAACCTCTTACGCTATTGCCTAAGTTCAAGAGCATTTCGTCTAAAAGAATCCTCATTTTTTTTATATTCAATTGCCAAAACTGTTCCCCTTTTATTCTAGCATATGTATTTCTTACAGCTGGATGATAGTCTAGCTGATTCAGAAATAGTGAGTTCGTATACAATTCCATGTTTCCATCTTGATAAAAAAGATGCTCCATGGCCTGGACTGCTTTCCCTTTGTCTTAGCAATACTATTTTCTCTAACTGAACTTGAGTAGCATAATTTTGTTAGGACCTCAAACTTCAGTTGTTAAGCGGCTAGTCAAAATTGCTTGTATAATAAAATTGTCCCTTCGAAAATTATAAGTAACTGACGATAGAAAAGT
>JAKVCU010000190.1 GCA_022448955.1 Saprospiraceae bacterium | reverse complement strand
CTGTCTGCCTATGGCTGAATTTTATGGTACCAATTCCAGCCTGCCAGCAGGCACGGTTTCGGGCAAGCTACTTAACTAAAGCATAATTATTAGGTCAATTAAATCAGTACTATGGTCATTTTTGAAGAGTACCAAACGGTACCAGTAATTGCTTTAAGTGACATGGATCCCTACATGCAATTACATCCTAAACATCAGCATTTCCCAATACCTGGAGAAGCGTTCGCTTTTTTTCGTTTGGATTTAAGTCATGCTTTGATCAAAAATCCAGCTGAAACCTATTTTGTTCAAGCAACCGAAGATGCATTAATAGAAGAAGGCATCATTCCTGGTGATGTATTAGTGGTGGATCGTTCTATGGAAGCAAAACATGGTTCTATGGTTGTTGCTTTCTTAGAGGGGGAGTTTGTATTACGAAAATTACTTATCCGCCCTCATGGCTTATCATTGTTAAAAGCACACCCAGAAAAGGAACTAGTAGATATTGAACCAGAGATGGCTTTTGGTATTTGGGGAGTAATAAGAGATTATTTGCAAGTCCGTTTTGAGGTATAATAGAATCAAAGCTATTTAATAAAGTAAAAAGTAGATTAGTGACTATATCTATTAACAGAATGCTAGAATTTGATATCTTTAAGTCGGAGTGAACTAGCACTTGTTTGGCCTTGATCAACGGATGATGAATACCTTTTTCACCGTGGTCGTAATCAGCTCAGAGTAGGTTTAAATTTTATTCAAAGGGAAAATCAACGATTTGAGCCTGTATGCCTGCAAAGATAGTGTTTTGACTAAGGATTTGTGATCAAGCTTAGCGACTAAGCGGCTAGTTTAAATTGATTATATAATAAAATGGTCAGATCGAAAATCATAAGGAACTGATAATAGAAAAGTTACGCATGATTTTTGAAGAGACGCTAGAACCTGTCAGTCTATGGCTGACAGGTTCTAGCTAATTACTTAATAAACTGTAATCTGAATTACTTTGCATTTTGAAGGTGCCTTTTTACTCAGCTCTTCGTTGCGTACTCGCCTTAAACTGAGCAAAAATCAGCCGGTTCAAAATAACAATAAACTTAAATTACAGTGTGCTTAATTCAATCAAAGGGTTTGGTTTTTTAAGCATTGGTTTCCCAGTGCTTGAAAATTTAAACATAACCTTATTGGGCTAAATGGTATCAACTCATTTTTATTGAATATTTCACCAAATGGACGCTTCGTACTCTCTATTAGTTTGTTCGTTCTCATCATCTTGGCCAAGTGAAAATGAGTTAGTATAATTTTTTATCCCTAATTATTCTATTTTTACCTTAACGTATGAAACTTTTACCTTTAATAGTAGCCGCTATTATGCTTAGTTCTTTAGAATATAATTTACCTGAAAAATACTCCTCTTTTGAAGAATATCCAGTATATGATGGTTTTGATTTGGGCCTAGAATATCATATGGATGCTTCTAAGTTCAAAATTTGGGCACCAACCGCACAAAAAGTTAGACTTCATTTATATGAAAAAGCACTAGGAGGAGAGCCTTATAGAAGCCTAGAAATGACCCTTTCTGAAAAAGGAACGTGGATTACTATCATTAAGGAAAATCTTAAAGGAAAATATTATACCTTCCAAGTCCTACATCAAAATCAATGGCTTGATGAAGTTCCAGATCCTTATGTTTATGCCGTAGGAACAAATGGGAAAAGAGGCCATATTATTGATCTGAATGAAACGAATCCAGTAGATTGGGAAAATGATAAAAGCCCAATACTCCGTGGATATGAGGATATTATTATTTATGAATTACATGTTAGAGATATGTCTACGCATGCCAATTCTGGTATCCAACAAAAAGGAAAATTTTTAGGATTAACCATATTGGGCACTCAAAGCCCCGATGGAGAAGAGACCGGATTAGATCATATCAAATCACTTGGAGTGACCCATGTCCATCTACTACCTGCTTATGATTATCTCTCAATAGATGAATCTAAATTGGAGGAGCATCAATTTAATTGGGGGTATGATCCTCAAAATTATAATGTCCCTGAGGGGAGCTATTCAACGAATCCAGCAGATGGGGCAGTACGTATCAAAGAATTTAAGCAACTAATCAAAACTTTTCATGATCATGGCATCCGAGTAATCTTGGATGTAGTATATAATCATACTGGTGCCACTGAAAAATCTAATTTTAATCAATTAGTGCCTGGTTATTATTATCGACAAAATGCTACGGGAGCCTTTTCCAATGCATCTGGATGTGGTAATGAAACAGCATCTGAGCGACCAATGATGCGTAAATTTATGCTAGAATCGCTGAAGCATTGGGTGAATGAATACCACATAGACGGTTTTCGCTTCGACTTAATGGCAATTCACGATATGGAAAGTATGGATTTAATTGCTCGGGAGCTACGTGCTATTGATCCTAATATTTTTATTTATGGTGAAGGTTGGACGGCTGGTGATAGTCCACTTCCTGATGATAAAAAAGCTTTAAAAAGAAATACTTATTTAATGGATCACGTAGCGGCTTTCAGTGATGATATTAGAGATGGATTAAAAGGACATGTATTTGCAGCTAATGCAAAGGGCTTTATCAGTGGAAAGGAAGGATTGGAGGAAACTATCAAGTTTGGTATTGTTGCCTCAACACAACACCCTCAAATTGATTATAAACAGGTCAACTATTCGGATACAGCTTGGGCAAAGTCGCCACTACAGACCGTCACATATGTTTCCTGTCATGATAATCACACACTCTGGGATCGCTTAACGCTCTCCTGCCCAGAAGCTAGCGAGGAAGCAAAAAAGAGCATGCATAAGCTAGCTCTAACTATCGTACTTACGTCACAAGGTATTCCATTTTTGCATGCAGGTGTGGAGCTTGGACGCACCAAATATGGAGAGGAAAATTCCTATAAATCGCCAGATCACATCAATCAGTTTGATTGGACATGGAAAACTAAGAACAAAGATATTTTCAAATATACTCAAGCTTTAATCGCTTTGCGTAAAGCACATCCTGCTTTTCGTATGACAAGCACAGAAATGCTCAAAAAGCATATACGGTTTCTAGATACTCAAGAAAAGATTGTGGCATATAGGATTTCGGGCCATGCCAATGGTGATCATTGGAAGGATATCCTACTGATCTTTAATGCGAATAATACACTAAAGAAAGTAAATATTCCCAAGGGAGATTGGATGATGGCATTAAATGCAGCAGAAATAAATACAGAGGGTCTCCGGATTGTGAAAGGAACAAGTGTTGATGTTGCTGGATCTTCAGCTATGATTTTGTTCCAAACCAATTAGAGCAGCCTATTTTTTTAAGAATAAACAACAAAGAACATGCTAGATATACAAAAACGTCTTACCAATAGTTTTTATATTTTATTGAGTTTACCAGCAACAGCCATGGGTTTTGCTCTTTGTGTTCAAATCGCAGCGCTAAGCTGGATCCTAAATACCAAATATGGCCTTAATATAGAAGAAATCGGCTATGTATGGATGGCAGGTCCATTAGCTGGAATTTTAGGACAGCCCATCGTTGGTTTAATTAGTGATAATGTTTGGTTTTGGAATGGCCGTCGTAGACCTTTCATTCTGATCGGAGGAACAATAGCTGCTTTGATGATTCTGGCTTTGCCTAATATTGATGTGATCAATGAAGCTTTGGGGGTTGATTCTATTGTTGGAATTGCACTGACTGTTGCATTAACACTGGATCTGGCTATCAACGTTAGTTTTAACCCGACACGCTCGGTAATTGCAGATGTAACGCCAACTGGTGATAGGCGTACGAAAGGCTATACTTGGATGCAAACTATTTCGGGTTTTTTTGGAGTTTTAGCTTATTTGATTGGTGCTTTTGTTAGTAACTATCATTTGATTTATGTTGGTGCGATTTTGGTGTTTGTTTTTTCTGTTTTTCCTAGTTTCTTTATTGAAGAACCACGTCAATTAGAAACAACAAAGGATGATGGAAATATTGAGAATAGAAGTACTAATTGGACGGCATTTTTGAAGATTAACCTCGCACATGCTTTTACATGGCTTGGTGTACAAACTATGTTTGTGTATACTTTTTTTTATATCAAAGGAGTAATTATGGGTTATGAGGCGACAGATCAACTTAGTCAAGCTGAGAATGATGATATAGGATTTACGATAGGGATTGCTTTTGCAATTTTGAATACAGTAGGTTTTGTTTTACCGGCTACAGCTTTGCAGCCTTTGGCAGAACGGATTGGGCGAGTACGCACGCATATGTTGTGTATCGCTATCATGGCAGTGGGCTACCTATTATTAGCGCTTGTAGGAAATTCACAGATCAGTCTTTTTATCCTTATGGCCATTGTGGGTATCGGTTGGGCAGCAGTGGTAAGTTTGCCATTTGCAATCATGTCAGAGGTAGTCGATCAAAGTCGAATGGGTTTATTTATGGGTTTATTCAATCTATCTGTCGTGATTCCACAACTAGTAGCCTCTGGATTGGGAGGCTACATCGAGCATTATGCAGATAAGTCCATTATTTTCTATATCTCAGCAGGAGCACTAGCGATTTCAGCAGTTTTATGGCTCTTGGTAAAAGAAAATCAAGGAGTACATTCTCCTATTTCTGCAAAAACAGGAGCGCATTAAGCGGCTAGTCAAAATTGCTTGTATAATAAATTCGTCAGCTCAAAAATCGTAAGTAACTGACGATAGGAAAGTTACATACAATTTTAGAACTGACTAAAAGAATTTATTATACCAATTTTATAGCCTAACTACTTAAGCGGTTAGTCAAAATTGCTTGTATAATAAATTCCTGCCAGCCGGCAGGCACGGGCTCAGTTCAAAAATATTAAGTATCTGACAATG
>JAKVCU010000019.1 GCA_022448955.1 Saprospiraceae bacterium | reverse complement strand
AAATTTCAGCCATAGGCTGACAGGCTTTAACGTACCTTCTAAAATCGTGCGTAACTTTCCTATCGTCAGTTACTTACGATTTTTGAGCTGACGCAGTGCCTGCCGGCTGGCAGGAATTTATTATACAAGCAATTTTGACTAGCCGCTTATAGAGGCTACCCGAAATAACAATATATTTTCAAATAACAAATAAAAGCGTCTGATCCCAAGAACACATTGAAGTAGCTTAAAAAATGCCTACAAAAAAGTTTAAAGCCCTTATGCTTAAGAGCTACAGAGACTCAATTTATCATTAACCCTTTTAAAATTGAACCATATGATTAATAAAACTATTAAAATCAGCAATAAAGGATTAAATATCCTAAATGAGAAAACTCCTACTCACACAAAAGAGCAACTAAAACAATTCAAAGGGAGCCTTGGTAATGAAGATGTCGATGTTATCTAGTTAGATCGAGTCAGGATATCTTTTAACCAAAGTTTCGAATTTATATTTTTAGTGTTTTGCAGTTCGGCTAGCCATTTTTTTTGTTTGTTTGGGGTAAAGTCTTGTCGGATTTTAGCCCAGACTATTTTTCTAAGTATTCGCCCAAAGTTCAAATAATTTTGTCGCAAAAATATACTCACGCTTTTTATACTTTTTGTGTTCCTATTGAAGTTCTCTATCTGGGTAATCAAAAAATTTAGTCCATCCCCATTATTTTGCGAAAGCTCAAAATGACACTTTAGTTCTAATATTCTTTGCATTATCCTGAAAGTAGGATTCGTAAATCTAATTTTCAGTGCATCGGCTAAGGCAGCAACATAATTATGCTCAAAAAAATTAATTTGTGCTTTACAGAACATCAAAAAACTCTCTTTATCTGTTGTTTGATCAACTCTATCAGCATAATTAGTTAAAAGTTTTTTTGCTTCATCGAACTTATTCAACTTAATAGCGGCTATGATAATATTCCAGAAAGAAGTTTGTGATATTCTTCCATCCTTCATCAGTGCTCCAGTATCCAATCCAAATAACATTAGTTCAAATCTTTTAGCTAAATAATTTTCTTTACCACGTCTTTGTTGTGCAATACAAAAATTACTGAGATGAACAAAAGTTTGTTTTCCTTCTTTTGTACCTTCAACTAAGTGATAGTTAGATTTAAATTCTTGAAAAAGCCGATCGTATAACGATAATGTATAATCATCTAATTTTTCCTCTTGGTCAAAGTTTCGTATTCTTTTTATATTGGCCAGAAGTGTAAACACAGGGTTCTGATCTTTAGCATTAAACGCTTCTGCTTTAGCATCAACTTCCTTCTCATTCCAAATTTCAATAGACTGAGATTGAAATTCTTTCATATTCCTCACTTCGCTTGCTATTAACAATTTACAGAGTACATAATGCCGATCTAAATAATCATTCATTTCTGTAAACCCTCCTAACAGTATATTATTATTAAAAAATCCACTAATATCATACTTTTGAAAATAGAATCTATATTTATTGTGATAATACTCAATCCCTCTTGTTACTTGTTTATCCAATTTCCGTAAACCATTCTCAAATTCCTTCCTAGCATATTTATATCCTAACTTTGACTTAAAGTACAATCCTCTTTGCAAACCACTTTCTATTGGATCACTTTCCACTTGCACAAACTGTATGTAAGAGCGAATAACTGCCAAGTACTTTTTCAAAGCATTATTCCAGTTAAAATCTTCCCCTCCAACGAAGTTAGATAAAGAAGTTTTATTCAAAACCGCTATCCCATCTTTTTTAAAGGATTCAATTATGGATTTTAATAATGTAATCTCCAATGCTTCCAAACGAAACCGCTTTAAATGGGCCAACTCCACTAACTCATCCATTTCTTTGAAACTTAAGATAGGCAAATATTCAAAAAACAAAATTTTCTTCACAAATTAACTTTTTATAAAAAATTGATTATCAATAATATAAATCAAAAAATAAGCTATTTTATCAAAAAAATGAAATTAATTTAAATTAAAATTACCTATTTTAATTCTTTTAGAAAGATTATTTTTGGGTTGTTTAAAGTAAGGAAACGAAATATCGTTCTCTATCTTTTTAATGTAATTAGTATTTAGTAATAGCCCATCTGTAAACACAACAACTCTATTGTATCTGTTTAGGAAACACATAGAATAAAATTGAAATCTATAAATTGATGTTAATTATAGATTCGTTATATCAATCTTTTAAATAAATGCTAAAAGTTAGGTTAGCGAATCTTCTAGAAGATGATCCATCACTTCTAAGTTATGAAAACTCTTTTTTTAAGTGTTTACTGAAAACAACCCAGTGGAATAAAGAAAATTTGTTCAATTTTAATTTCTCTTTCTTTAAAGTGAGTGGTAGCATCAGCTACCACCTCTTTTTTTACTCTCTCTGATTTTTTACTATCAAATATTTAAATTAAAACCTCTGAAAATCAAAACCTAAGACAGGGAGCTTTGTAAAAATGACAAAGCTCCTTTTTTTTTATGCATTTCTCCTCACTCCTGCATCCTATAGCTGAACCATACAACTAATACATATGAAACAAGCATGATATTTATTAATCATCCGCTTTAGGTGGACACACAAGCGTATGATTAATAAATATTATGGGAGCCTGCCGGCCGTAGGCGGGAGCTCAGCGGTTCCATAGGTGCAGAATTTTTTTTGTAAAATGGCGCAGCCACAAAAAACTTTAAACACATGAAATCTTCGTTTTTATGCCTACTATTAGCTTTTACCTCCTTATCATCCATAGTTGCACAACAGAGAATAGTTGTAGGAACGGTAAGCGATGAAAATAAAGAGCCACTTTTCGCTGTGACCGCAGCGGTAGAACGCCTAGGGATTGGTATATGTACTGATCTAGATGGAAAGTTTGAACTCAAATTACCCAATGAAGACATCGAATTAAAATTTACCTTTTTAGGGTATCTCACGAAGAATATCGTTTTAGCGAAAGCGAAGGATTTTACGAAAGTAGATACCTTATATATACGATTACAACCTAATACTGCTACACTTGATGAAGTTGTTATCACTTCCTACAGTCTCTCTTCAATAGAAGCCGAACATACCACAGCCAGTAAGTCCTTTAAAGAAAGACGACTTAAGCCCCTTGCAGCTACTTCAGCAGGGACTCGTCCAGAACCCGCTAAATTTAAAAGTGTACTTACTCCTGAAACTTGCGAAGAAGTAAATGTAAGTGATGATAGCCCCACAAGTCCAGACATTGGGGTGGGAGTTTTGACCGCCGGTAGCCTCAATGATTTTAACAAGTGGGATTTATGGAAAGATATTAGTGAAGAAGATTTGGCTGAATGGAAAGATATTTGGAAACTACACCCCAAAGACCGCTATAGTATTCAACTGACTAATAAGCAAGGTAATGCCCTTATTGCCGCAAAAGTGAAGTTGCTGAATGCCAAAAAAGAAATCATCTGGCAGACAGTGAGCGACAATACTGGCAAAGCTGAGCTTTGGGCCAATATGGGTGTAGAAATGCAAGACGAAGCTCATTCCATCGAGCTAGAATATCAAGGGCAAAGCTATCCTATGCCAGTCATCCAATCATTCCAGAAAGGCATAAATATACTTCAACTACCTATTGACTGCCAAATTCCCTCCATGATTGATATTGCATTTGTAATTGATGCCACGGGATCCATGGCTGATGAAATTAATTATCTAAAAGTAGAACTGAAGGATGTCATTTCAAGAGTTCAGGATAGTCTTTCAGAAACTACCATCAATTTAGGAAGTATTTTCTACAGAGATGTGACTGATGCCTACCTAGTGAAGCAAAGTCCACTTTCGTCAAATATCAATCAAAGCATTCAATTCATTCAAAAACAAACCGCTGATGGCGGTGGCGATACGCCTGAAGCCGTTGAATCTGCTTTAGATAGTGCCATTCATCAATTAGACTGGAGCGATGAAGCGGTCGCCAAATTGATTTTTCTAGTGCTAGATGCACCGCCACATCAATCTCCTGAAGTGGTAGAAAAAATGAATCAACTAATGAAAGCAGCAGCACAAAAAGGAATTCGCATCATTCCAGTAGCATGCAGTGGCACAGATAAAAGCACAGAATATTTAATGCGTTCTTTAGCATTAGGCACGAATGGCAATTACCTTTTCTTAACTGATGATAGTGGCATAGGCAATCCGCACATTGAACCCACAACTGATGAATATGAAGTCCAAAAATTCAATGACCTATTAATGGAAACCATCATTCAAATGTCTACCGTCAAAAGCTGCAATGAAATTATGAAGATGGCAGATTTCCCTTCTGATACACTACAAGTACAAACCAATCATCCTGTTGATAAAAACAAAGCTACAATCAGCTGGAAATACTATCCAAATCCAACGATGGGTTGGATAAATATTGAAATAGAAGGAGAAATAGGAGCTTTATATTTATCTGACTTTACAGGTAAAATATTAGAGCGAATTGAAGTGGATAAAAATCAGTCATTACAAGTTGATATCAGCTCCTACCCTGCTGGAACCTACTTTTTAAAGTATCAAGATGGAAAAAACAATTGGCTAAGTGGGAAGCTGATTTTGGTACATTCTTAAATTTTCTAATAGCTCCTTCCCTAATTGTATATTGAGCTGACCATGCTGGACAATATCACAAAAACTCAAACCACACCACAGTTGGGGAAGGTGCTCATTAGGCGCATAAGGAATGGGTGGTTGATCAGCTAATTGACCAGCTCTTGGGAAAAGCAGAAAAGCAATTGGAGCATTAAAATAATTCATATACACAAACAACTGCTTTAAGTCATCAGCACTTGGTTGCGCTCTTTTGAGCATACGCCACTTCGTATCTAAGATTATTTTTTGGCCCTCCATTTCTACCAAAATATCTGGTCGGATAGTATGTCTTTGCCAGAAGTTTTTGGATAATTGGCGCCTTACTTTGACATCTGGAGAAGCATGCAAAAGTAATTGCTGATAAACATACTCTTCAAATAAGATATTCATATCAAACAAGAGGGCAATCATCCGCTCTTGACCAAATCGAATATCAGGTCTTTTATTCCTCAATAAAAGATATGCGATATCAATAACTGCCTGATAACAATGCATTTTTGCAGTTAAACCTAAGGACTCCACCTTCCAAACTGGAGTTACGCCTAGCTCTTGAAAGTGATAAATAAATCGCTGCACCTTAGTATGATTACTTACCCTCAAAGGGAATTGCTTAAGCAGTAGCAAACAAGCCAATAAATTGCCATGTACGATATGATTATAATCAAATATTTGCCTATCCAAATAGAAACGGTCTTTCCTAATTTGGTGCAACTGCTTGTTGAGCAATAAACGGCCGTTGATCTTAGTTTGGAATGACTGAACCCTTCTATATTTTTTCAAAAAACCTCTTCGATAAAGCTTTTCCAGTTCTCCTAAAAACAGCTCAATGTATAGTTCAAGAATGTGGTTAGAATACTTTCTTAAATGAGCCAAACCCACAGCCTCTATTGGCAATAACTTACAAATCCGAAGCATTTCTAATAATACCTTTTGACCATCTGCACTTTGGCCATCGCGATCAGTCTTTGGCAAAATTTCAATCACTAAATCCTCTATTTGAATAACACCTACATAGTTCTTAAATTTCACTCCATTGGTTTGCAAAGAGAAATATTTGCTATGGGCTGCTCTTTCCAAATAACTGGCTAAGTAAGACCAATGCAAAGCACTAAACCCACGCTGACCTACCTGAAGCCGTTCTTGCTCATATACTTGTATACACTGCACCATAGTCTATTCTTCAGTCACATAAGACTGCAATAATTCGCCAATTTCAGGATTATTAGTATATCCTAATAAATCAAAAAGGCCGGCACCGTCTTGCGTTTTTATATAAGGATTAGCTTTAGCTTTAATTAGTTCCTTGACCACTGCTGGATGATTGTAAGCCACCGCAAACATTAATGGGGTAAACCCATTCATTACATCTTGTTCATCTATGGAAGCTCCTGCCTCTACAAGTTGACGAACGATACGAGCATGGCCAGCATTGGAAGCACTAATTAAGGGGCTCAATTTATATTTTTCCCCTGCCAAATTGATGTCTGCTCCTGCGGCAATCAATTGTACCACGATTTGTTCATGTCCAAAGTAGGCAGCTCTAGAAAGGGCAGTTTGTCCTACTCTATTCATTGCATTAAGGTCCGCATCTTTTTCAATCAAAGCATCTACAATATTGGCATTACCTTTGGAAGCCGCTAGTACGATAAGNGGAGTACCNAGCTCATCTTTAGCATCAATATTTTCTTCATTTAGCATTNGCAAAAGCTGTTCATTTTCGCTTTCGCGAAATGCGTTGATGAGTTCTTGGTGTTCTATGACTTCACCTGCTCCTTTTTCTAAGAAATAATCCACCAAATGATCGTTCCATTGCTTCATGGCCACTTCTAGGGCAGTGCCATGTTTGCTCTCGACATTCCAGCTTGCACCACTTTCTAGCAATAAATCTACATATTCAATATGTCCGTAATACGCCGCCCAATTGATAGCAGGGTCACCGAAGGTATCTCTAATATTGATGTCTGCTCCATTTTCAATGAGTATTTTAGCAAGTGCAACATTATTACGTCCAGCAGCTTCCATCAGTGCTGTTGATCGATAGGAAGTTGTGCGTTTTACATTCACATCCGCTCCTCGATCAATTAGCAATTGATTCAATTTTAGTCCACCTACATTTACTGCATACAATAGGGCACTCGTTCCTTCTGCATCCTGCGCATTAGGATCAGCACCTTCTGCCAATAAAGAATCTACTCTATTTAAATTGCGAAACTGGATAGCCTGTATCAGTTTCATATCTAACTCTGCCTGTTTTTGAGCATCAACTTCACGACTGCAGGCAAGTACACTCAGAAGAATAGCTGCTATCAACAATTTTGGTAAAAAATTAAACATATTGTTCATCATATATTCTTATAAATGCTGCTTCATCCCATTTTTTGGAATCAGTAATTTGGTAATTTATTTTATTCGTAAATTCTCCAATGAAAGGATGATCAAAAGAGGCAAAAATAGTCATTTGGGTATCTCTTTCTTTGACTTGCTCTACAAATGCTTTTCCAAGAACCAACCCAATTTTGCCTAGATCATTGAAGAAGTATTCTTTTAATAAGGGGATGATCTTTCCATCAAATAAAATACGTAGATCATCCAGGCTACTTATTTCCATGAAATAAGCATGCCCAATCACATGATGATCATCTATTAATAACCTCAATCGCTTATTCATCACGATTAACATTTTTTGGAGGTTCACTCCTGCAATAATGGGCTGTTTAGCCATAGCTTTGATTACAGTGGGCTCTGGCATCATAGATTGAAAAGCAAACCTTCTGCGCAAAGCAATATCCAAAGCCTCCACACTTCGATCAATGGTATTCATGGTTCCCAATAGATACAAATTAGGAGGAACCGAAAAATAACTTTTTGAATAAGGCAAGATATTGGTCATAGCCTCCGACCGACCTTCTCGCTTATCGGCTTCAATCAGCGTTATTAATTCCCCAAATATAGAAGCGGTATTTCCTCTGTTTAATTCGTCAATAATTAGCACATATCGTTTACAGTCAGCCAAAACCCTATTGGATATAAAGGGCACATCTAATGGCTCTACAGACGCTTCATTTACTCTAGCCCTTTGCTGATCAATGATAGCTTGTAATTTGCTTTCAAAAGCTTTGAGTTCTTTAAATACCGCTAAATAGGGCACCGGATTATCATCACCAACGAAAGCCTTAATTTGTTCTGCTTTACGCAAAATACTTGGATCAGGAATGTGTTCATATAGCTTTTTCAAAGGACTCTTTCGAACCGTTTGAACAGAATACGATTTTGCTTTACGCACTGCCAAATGCCCAAATCGAAGGACTCTATGCAAAAAAATTGGCCGATTCAAATCACTAGTAAATGCATTAAAAGCATCACTCTTAATGTACTGCAAAAAGGCGGAATACAGCTCATTGAAGGCAATACTGCTGTTTGGTATGGGCTCGTCTTTTAAATAGGTTTCATACAAACATCGTCTTGCTTCATTTGACATCATCTTAAAAATACCATCCCGAACCGTGTAAAAAATTTGCCCATTTCGAGTCTCTGCACGAATACCTTCTACAAAATCTTCATACGAAAACGAAGGATGAAAACTGACAAACCCAATTTGCCCAGCACTCATATACTCATTAAACCTTTGCCGCAAGGATGCCCTATTTTCTAGTGCTAATTCGTCTAATGGTCGGTTTTCAATAATGGCTAGGGCATGATTGACGGTTTGGTAAGTTTTTCCTGTACCAGGCGGACCATATAAAATCAGGTTCAAAGGTGGGTTAATCCAATCTGGCGTATCATATTCCACCTCTACTTCATTCAACTGATCGTTTTGCACTATTAGCGCAGCTATGAATTCATATTGCTTTTTTGTTGCCTTAAAATTCATGCCTGCTTGACTAGCATTAAAAATCGCTCTATCCGGGATTTCTACCAGTAAATCCCTTGTAATGGGTCGATCCCAAAGGTTGTATAGTACTTTTAACCCAATTTGATCGCTTTTTTCCTGCTCTTCGAGATGAAAGGCCTTTTCCCCCTCCGACAAATAATAAGGCTGTACGGCCGTTTTAACTTCTGCCAAACCATAACAAGCCGCATTTTTCCCACTTTCCCAAAGAATAAGCTTATCCCCTTCTTTGATTTTATCTTTATGTGCCTTTACGGCAAATGTTTTTAGTTTTTCTTCACGAAGGGCACCTTTAAGGTCGAATGACTTTGGGTTGGATTGAAATAACCAATATTGGATGGCCATGAGTGACTTTTTTATGATATCCTGAGCAAAAAATTAGAAATTCATCCTATTCCTCGCCCAACAACTATATTGTTCATTTTATTTCTACTTTATACCTTAGCAGCATGAAAGATAATTTTTATTTCCTCTTTTTCCTATCCTTATTCATTTGGAGTTGCAATTCCTCTAATGAACCACTTCCTATTTTTAGTAAGAAAATAATTAAAAATGGTGAACTAGCCTATGAAAAAATCCCAAATTTTTCATTCTACAATCAAGATTCTATCCGAATCACTAATCAAGATTTTGAGAACAAAATTTACATAGCAGACTTCTTCTTCACTCATTGTCCTACCATTTGTCCAATGATGACCCAACAAATGCTTCGAATTCACGAACATTTCCTAGACTATGATTATTTACATATTCTTTCTCATACTATTGATCCTAAGCGGGATAGTGTCCTCCGCCTAAAGCAATATGCCGAAAACATTGGTGTAAGTGCACCTAAATGGCATTTTTTAACTGGCAAAAAGGAGGAACTTTATGAAATCGCAGACTATTACTACAATGAAGTAGTAGAAGATCAAAATCTACCAGATGGATTTGACCATTCCGGCAGATTCATTTTAGTGGATGAAGAAGGCCTTATACGTGCTTATTGTAACGGTACTATTGAGAAAGAAGTAAGTGCATTTATTCAAAAAATCGAACAACTAATACAAGAAAATGCAAAAGAGTAATTGGCTATTTTTAAGCATTCTATTTAGTATTGGAATAATAATTACCTTCTACAGTTGTCAAGAAGAAAATCCATACAAACAAGGTGAAATCCTTTACGCAAAGTATTGCAGCAATTGCCATATGGATGATGGGACTGGACTCCGGGGAAATATCCCTCCCTTAGCAAATACTGATTATGTTAGAAATGCTGGCCCTCAGATTGCTTGCATCATCAATAATGGTATGGAAGGTGAAATACTAGTCAATGGTAGAACCTACAACCAGCCAATGGCTGCTGTAAAACGACCTACTGGTGACCCTCTCACAGAATTTGAAATAACGAATATTATTAACTACATCAACCATGCATGGGGCAACGATTATGGCATTGTAAAATTAGAAGATGTAAGAAAAATGATTGAAAGTTGTAAAAAAGATTAGAACAAAACTATATCTTAAAGGCCGTATCCTACAAAGAAAAATTATGTTTTTCTCCTATATTTGCTACTAACCGACATGAATCTTTTTTGGATAAAAAGAAAAAGATATAAAACTATTTATTTTTGATTAGGCAGCGAATTATCCAATTTTATACGCTATCTTTTGAAGGATTATCTAATCATATGATAGGAAAAGTTGATCTTTTAATTTTTGAAATGTATTGGTATAATTCTTCCATACTATCAAATTATTACTATAAACTACAACACGAATATGAGACTATTCTCTACACTGCTTTTAATCTTTTCGGTGATAAGTATTTTCGCTCAGGGGCCTGCCAATGATGATTGTGATGGCTTGATTGACTTAGGGCAAGCTCCAAGCTGTCCAGACTCTACCTTTTTTAACAACATAGCAGCAACAGCTAGTGAAGTCTTTACAGATGCCGGACTCAATATTCCTGATTGTTGGGATAATGTCAATAGAGATGTATGGTTTGCATTTACGACCAATACCTTTACTGATTATACCATTTATTTAGAAGGTATCCTTGATGATATGGGTAACGAGCCTATTCAAAATCCTCAAATGGCGCTCTATCGTGGGGACTGTGTTCAGGATGGTCTTGCAGAATTACTTTGTGTAGAAGCAGAAGATGGAGAAACCTCCCTTTCTTTTGATGCGATTGGGCTTACGCCAAATACACAATATTTCTTGCGTGTGGATGATTTTTCTTCCTCAGCTGCTCCAAACTCCGGAGCCTTTTATTTATGCGTTGACTCTGTGCAAGTAGTGAATACTATTCCTGGTGAATCCAATGCTTGTTCTGGTGAATTATATGATTCTGGTGGACCAGATGAAGATTATAGTAATAATGAAAATGGAATCTTTACGATTTGTCCCAATACAGTTACCAACTGTATTACTTTCTCATTAGAGTACTACAATATAGAAGCGGGTAGTAATGATCAAATCATTATATACGAAGGGGATAACACTAACCCTGGAAATATAATAGGGCAAATTGGGGGGAATAACTTTTCTACCGACTTTGGAGGTGGAGGAGTCTGTTACGAAGTCCAAGCAAGTAGCGAGTGTCTTACCGTTCAATTCATCTCAGATGGAACCACTACTTTCGAAGGTTTTGCAGGTGCATGGGAATGTTCAGCTATTCCTTGTGAAGAACCAGAAGTCCTTACTGTAGATGATAATATCACTAATGAGCAAATTATTGATTTCATATCGACACCACAAACAACGGTCGATATTACTAATATTGATTGTGAAGATGGCTTCTATGGTACCTTTGAAGCGGATAATTCTTCTCTAGGTTTAGAAAGAGGTCTTTTATTGACTAGCGGTAGCGTAGATTTGGCTCCAGGTCCAAATAATACACCTAGTGCCTCCTTCATAGGCTTATTTGATGGTAATAACTACCTAGATTCCCTTTCAATTAACTCAGGTAGTACGCTTGAATCCAATGATGCCTGTGTAATTGACTTGGAAGTATTCTCTGCAACCAATGAGTTAACTTTCGAATATGTCTTTGGTTCGGAGGAATACCCTGAATTTGTTGGAGATGGCTTTAATGACATTTTTGCCTTCTTAATTTCAGGTCCTGGTATCGTTGGAGAAACCTATCTAGATGGCCAGCAAAATATTGCCGTTCTTCCAACGGACCAAACCCCTGTAGAAATTGATAACGTCAATAATAATAACAATTGGCAATTCTACAGAGACAATACCAATAGCCCAAGTATTCAATATGATGGTTTAACCTCTGACTTTTTTGGTGTTAAAAAGAGCCTTACTGCTCGAGCAGAAGTCATACCTTGTAGTACCTATCAATTAAAACTTGCAATCGCCGATCGAGGAGACTGGTCTTATGACTCAGGGGTGTTTATCTCTGAGCTTCGTGGCGGTACGCCAAGCATCTCCGCTGTATTTAATTCTGGTATTGATTATCTACTTGAAGATTGTAATGACGAAAATATTCCTGATGAAGTTCTTATTGAAATTGCAAATCCACAAGAAGACACCATCAAATATACAGTTGTGATCACTGGTACCGCAACCCAAAATGTAGATTATACGCTTGACATCCCAAGTACCATCATATTACTACCTGGTGAAACCAGCCTATCTTTTCCCATTATCCCATTATCAGATGCAATTTTTGAAGGGACAGAAACTATTATAATATCATTGACCAATAATTTTGGCTGTGGAGATGTTGTATATACCACTGTAATTTTTGAAATTCAAGATGAGCTTGATATCTCAATAAATAACGGAGAAAGCCCTGTCCTTGTTTGCCAAGATAGTTCTGTAGTCTTAACGGCCGAAGGTGCATCTACTTATTTTTGGACGCCGCCCACTATATTTGATGAAACAACAGGCAATGAAGTAGTCGCTTCCCCTACTATGGATACTTGGGTACAAGTAGAAGGAAATGTAGGCGTTTGTCAAGATATAGATTCTATCTACTTGCAGCTCGTCAATCCAATGATCAGCATTGAAACAGAAGACCCTACTACTTTTTGTCGAGGCGAATCGGTCACCCTCGAAGCCGTCAATAATGTCGATAACTCGAATTTAGTCTGGACACCAGCAGATGGTATTGAGGATATCAATGCCCCCATTGTCGAGGCGAATCCACAAAATTCCATTCAATATATTGCTGAGGTTGAAATCACAGGATGTGTCGCGAGAGATACCATCGATATAACAGTCGATGTCTTTGATTTCCCTGAAATTGCAGCAGATACGTTGATCTGCCAGAACTATAGTGTTCAGCTTGGTTTCCTTCCTCCACTTGATTCTGTTTCTACCACCTACCAGTGGTCGCCAGAAGATGGTTTGGATGATCCAACGAGTGCAGAACCTATTGCTACACCAGAAACAACGACTACTTATCAGCTTATTGCTACTAGCTTTAGTGAAGTTTGTGCCGATACAGCAGAAGTTACGGTAGAAGTTTTCCCAGCGAATGTGGAAATCCAGAACCCAGATACCGTTTTCCTTTGTAAGGGAGAAAGTGTAGATTTAGAAGCAGTGACCAGTACAGGCAGTGCGGATAATTTAATATGGGGCCCTTATGAAGAAAACTTAAGTGACTCTCTTGGTCTAGTGGTAAATGCCCAACCCGATGCCACGGTACAATATTTCTCTACTTTTGTAGTAGGAGAATGTATTGTAAGGGATTCTGTTTTTGTCAAAGTAGATTCTTTACCGCAAGGATTAGAGCTGATACCAGCAGATACTACGGTTTGTGTCGGAACATTAGTTCCTATTGTTTCGAGCGGATACGATCCAACACTTTATCCAGATATTCTTTTCGATTGGGAGCCAAATCTTGGATTTGAAACGGCTGATTCTACGCTTACGATTGTGATTAACGCCCTAGAAACGACCGAATATAAACGTTATGCTATCAGTGGTGCATGTATCGACTCTTCAACGATGATGATGAATGTCGATTTGGTGCCTAATATCAATATCATGCCTAGTGACACCTCTATTTGTGTGGGGGAATCCGTCGATATTGTAGCCGAAATTGATCTGGATCCGGATGAGCTTAGCTGGTCTCCTTCGCAAAATCTGAGTTGTACAGATTGTTTGACACCAACAGCATCACCCACTAGTTCTACAACTTATGCACTTACCGTAATTAATGGAACATGTTCAGCAGAAGCTTCAACCAATATACAGATCATTCAGCCTCCCTCCATCAACCTGATTGGTGATACAGAGATCTGCCCTGGAGAATCAATACAGTTAAATAACATCAGTCAAAATGGGGTGACTTATGTATGGTCTTCTCCAGATGATCCTGATTTTAGCTCAAACGACCCTGACTTGGTTGTTGAGCCAACGACAACAACTAATTATGTTTTAGAGGCAGTAAACCAATGTGGAGATGTACAAGGGAATGTAACAATCAGCGTGCTAGAACCTCTTACATTAGAAGTCCCAGATGACCAACTCATCTGTTCTGATTCGGAAGTAAGCTTTTCAGCAAGTACAGATGCGCCAGCAGGAATTACAGAGACTTACACTTGGACAGATAGCGATGGCAATACTATTGGTGAAGGTTCAGAAATCACAGTAAATGACCTCAATGCTTCTACCACTATTACCGTTACTTATGAAAACAAATGTGAAACCTTAACAGAATCATTTGAAATCACTGTAGCTCTTGCACCTACTGTTTTATTCCCAACAGATACAATTATTTGTTTTAACGGAAGTATCGTACTAAATGACGCTCCAAATGATAATCTTAGTTATGTATGGTCTTCTCCAGATGATCCTGATTTTAGTTCGACAGATTCAGCACCAGAGGTATCTCCTGATATGACTTCTACTTATGAAGTAATAGCAAGTGTGGATGGTTGTCCTGATTTCACAGGAGAGCTAACCATTTTAGTAGTTGAGCAAGCAAGCCTAAGTATTAATGCAGATACTACGATCTGTAATGGAGATGAAATTATCCTAACCGCTATTACAACAACCCCTGACGAAATTCCTCAAGCTTTCGAATGGCTAGCCAATGGAGAAACAATCAGTACAGAGCAAAGCGTAGCTGTTTCACCAGATATGGATACAGAATATACTTTAGTTTATAATTATGGTTTGGATTGTGAAATCCTGACCCAATCCATGACTGTCTTTGTAGAAGAAAGTATAAATATCACTGAATTATTAGTCGGGCCTGATGATGGTTCTGATCCAGTAAACCTTCCAATCGGTACAATTGATACAATAACTGCTATTGTTACACCAGATAATCTAGATCTAACATTTAGCTGGTCGGTGGATGGTGATCCGTATGGCGATAATGCCAATAGTATCACCCACACTTCTGCCATTGAAGGATTGGTTAATTATGCTATTACGGTTACCTCGGGAATAGGTTGTACGGATGAAGCAAGTGTGGAAGTTTTATTTGTAGAACCAACGATTGCTGTTCCAAATGTGTTTACACCAAATGGTGATAATAAAAACGAATTCTTCTTCCCTGTTACTTCGGGTACACTTGAAGTTATTGACCTAAAAGTATATAACCGTTGGGGACAATTAGTCTTTGATAATGATGATTTAGAAAATGGTTGGGACGGAACCTACAATGGTAATCCAGCACCTTCAGAAGTATATATTTACAAAGTGCAATATAGAAAGGTAAATGATCCAGATGCTCCGATCATTGAGGAGAAAGGAGATGTTACACTTCTACGATAAATAAGCGCCCTAATCAATTAAAAAAGCAAGTCTGGTTAATCCACGACTTGCTTTTTTAAATATTGGGTAGGTATATGATCTGTTAGCCAGTACCCATTTTCAGAATGGTAGAATTCATACCCATCTTTATACATTTCTCCTGCCGATACTACTAATACCACTGCTTTTCCATGGCGTTTTCCCACCATTACAGCTGTGGCTCTATCTGTCGATAAATGAACGTGCTGTCGACTTCTCTTTTGTAAACCTTGCTCCAGAATAGATACTAAAAACCTTTCAGCTGTTCCATGGTATAAAAGAGTTGGTGGCATAGCGGGGGTAAATTCTAAATCAACAGCAACAGAATGTCCTTGATTGGCTCTAATTTTACGTTTATCCTCTGAAAATGCAAAGCGTTGTTTGCTGTTGTTTTCAACAATTTTTTCTAGCATGGCTCTATCAACACCTTTGCCTTGAGTATTCATTTTTTCGAGTAATTCTTCGACATCAGCCCATCCATTTTTGTCCAATTGGATACCTATGACCTCAGGTTGATGTCGAAGGATAAGGCTTAAAAATTTACTTATGTTAGTCGTTTTCATTTTAGTGGTTTTCTTCTGACAACTAAAACTTTGCTGAATTCGTTCCCTTAAAAATATATCTTACCACCTACGAACAATGCATTGAGCACCAAATGCTTCAGCCCCGCCTGCCGGACGGGCAGTTTTTTTTCGTCCCATAACTAAGGTTATGAAACTCAAAAAGGGCTTCGCATTGACACTCAATTCTCGATTGGCAATATACTTTTCAAACAACTTCATAATATAAATTTCTAGTAACCTAATTTTTTAGATCACAGAAATTGGCACAATAAAACTACAGTCATAGGCAGATAGGTTCTAACACTCCTTCAAAAACCATGCGCAACTTTCCTATCATCAGTTACTTACTATTTTTGAGCTGACGCCGTGCCTGCCGGCAGGCTGGAATTTATTATACAAACAATTTTAACTACCTGCTTACTCACTTCTCAGGCTATTCGCTGGATTAGTCATCGCTACTCTAAAGCTTTGAAAACCAATGGTCAAATATGCAATTAAAATGGCAGCCACTCCTGCAATCACGAACATCCACCACTCTAGCGGCAGCTTGTATGCAAAATTATTAAGCCAATTATCCAAAAATAAATAAGCCAATGGTATGGCCAAGATAAATGCGACAAGGATTAGCCTTAGAAAATCCTTAGACAGTAAATTGATAATACTCCAAGGTGATGCCCCTAATACTTTTCGAATGCCAATTTCCTTTGTTCTTAGGAAGGTCATGTAGGATGTCAATCCAAATAATCCTAAACAAGCGATTAAGATAGTCAATGCAGTAAAGAAAGATAAAATATTGCTAAATCGAGCATCGGCTTCATAAAGACGCTGAAACTGCTCATCTACAAATTGATAAATAAAAATATTCCCTGGAAAAACAGACAAATACGACTGTTCAATAAAAGCTAAAGTTTGACCGATATCTCCTCCTGATACTTTAACAGATAAGGAATTATAAGGCTCATAAAATGGGAATAGAATAATCGGTTCAATCGCATGATGCAAAGATCGCTGATGGAAATCAGGTACTACACCTATCACTTCCCACTGTTTTTCACGCCCCCCGAAAGTTAAACGCTGCCCAACCATTTCTTCCGGTTCCATGCCATTCTTTCTGGCCACTTCTTCTGTTACAACAATGGATGAAATTTGATTAAAGTCATTGCTATGATCTTCTCGTCTGAAAAATCTTCCAGCAGTAGGAATCAGACTATAGGTATCCGCATAAGAATGATCAACATTAATAAAATTGGAAGTAAAGTGCTGATCCATACTTTTTTCAGCTACTAAGGCTGCTTGAAAAATACGCCCCATTCGTTCACCTGGCTCTCGGCTAGAGGTAGACATTGCTTTAATATTTGGATGTTTAGTCAATTCTGATTTTAAGGCATTAATCCGATCTATAAAAGTGCTATCAAAGTTAGATAGTTCAGGACCATTTATAGAAATGACTTGATTGATATCAAAGCCTAAATCTTGCTTACTCATGTAGGATATCTGGCGAGAAACCATCCAAGTTGCCGTAATCAAAGCAATTGAAATCATAAACTGAAAAACGACTAAGGATTTACGCAAAGTCGCACTCCCCGATTTCTTTGCATAAATACCTTTCAATACACTTGAAATTCGAGTAGAAGACAATAAGTATGCTGGATAAGCGCCAGAAATAAGTACTCCCACAACAATCAAAGCAAATAAGCTTAAGAAGAGATAAGTATTAAGTGTGTGTCCTTGGAAAAAGGAAAACTCCTCTACTGCAATTTCGAAGTTTTGGGCAAACCAAGGTGATAACAATTGTACTATCCCCAATGCAAATACTAAACTAATGGTATTTACAATAGCTGCCTCTGTAAAAAATTGACGCATTAACTGTTGGCGAGTAGCACCCACTACTTTACGAATACCGACTTCTTTGGATCGTTCGATGGCTTTAACTGAACTGAGGTTCACATAGTTTATCCAAGCAATAAGAAGAATAAAAAAAGCGATAATCAACATCATCCACACTGCTCGGCCATTGGCCGTTTCGCCTATTTCATATTCTAAATCTTGAGAATAAAGGTGAGCCGCTAACAATGGTTGTAATGTAAACACTTCATCACTACCAGATACTTCTACACCTCTAAAATACTGCTCACTAAATCCTACTAATTTATCTTCGAATGCAGCGACATCCGTTCCATCTTCCAAAACAAGATAATGGTAAAAGTCAGACCAAGTCCAGCTATCATTTGCACCAGCACCAACATAGCGAACAAAAGAAGCATAACTAATTAAAACATCAAACTGTAAATGCGAATTAGTAGGAATATCGTCAAATACACCAACCACTTTAAAAACATCCTCGTGATCGTCAATATAAAATCCTTCGCCTAAAACAGCATTGTAATTACCTTTTGCTGCTGGGAAATACTGATCTGCTATTGTTTTTGAAATAACCATCTCGTTCGTTTCATCCAAAACTTGCAGCGCATCCTGCGCTAGCAATGGATAATCAAATACTTCAAAGAAGTGTTCATCGGCTGCAAAACCATTATTCAGTTTATTCAATTCATTATCGTAACGGATATACAGATCAGGGTTGTAAGATAAGCGAGTATACTGCTTAACCTCTGGATAATCAGCCTTCAAAGTAGGGCCAATTGTAGGGTAGGTAATCGTACCTTTTTGGACGGAAGTCCCATTCTGAAAACGTTCATTTACAACTCTATAAATTTGATCTTTCTTGTGATTAAATTGATCAAAACTGAGTTCAAAGCTTATGTATTGGAGCAATAGAATACAGGTTGCCATACCCATACTTAATCCACCAATTAATATGATAGCTTGTAGTCTATTTTTGAGCAATGTCCTGATGGCTAGTTTTAAATTAGTTACAAACATAATTGTCGTTTTTTGGTGATTTCTATTCCGTTTTAATGGCTTTTACCGGATTGCCTAAGGCTGCTTTCATACTTTGGAAACCAACCGTTAAAAAGGCAACGACTAGCGCAAGTACCCCCGCTAGGATAAATACCCATATGGGAATATTGATGCGATAGACAAAGTCCTGCAGCCATTGCTCCATCAGATAATAAGCCAAAGGTGAAGCGATAATTAATGCTATGAATACCAATCGTAAGAAATCCTTCGATAAAAGAGTGATGATACTTCCCACACTGGCGCCCAGTACTTTTCGAATACCAATTTCTTTTACTCTTTGTGTGGTTGAATGCGCTGCTAGACCAAATAAGCCTAAGCAAGAAATTAAGATTGCTAAGAAGCCAAAGCCTTTACAGGTGGCAGAAAGTCGATTATCACTTTCGTAAAAATTAGCAATACGATCATCTAAAAAAGAACCATCAAAAATTTGCTCTGGATATACTTCATCAAAAACAGTTTTAATCTTTGATTTCGTTTGCTTGATGTTTTGGGTATTGATCTTTGTACCAATTTCCCAATAGTATTCATTTTGAGTACTGATGAGTAATGGCTCGTGTGCTTGGTGTAGAGAATGGGTATGGAAATTTTCAACTACCCCTACTATTTGAAGCATATTCTGGCTCCCTAATCTAATTTGTTGATTAAGGGCTTCTTCAGGCGTGACCTCCCCTAATTTCTCTAACAGTTTTTCATTGACAACAACTTCTCTTAACGTATCTGAAGCATTGTACCAACGCCCTGCTAATAAGTTGAGGCCATAAGTTTTTTGATAGTCTTCATCCGCAAACTTTAATGTAATACCATAAGGTTCATCTTCTGGACGTGTACCAAACCTAAAGTTAGAACTCCATGTATTTCCCGAAAGGGGTTGGTCAGAGCTAAAACTCATTTGTTCTACTTCCGGAATAGCCAATATCTTTTGCTTAAATGCTGTTTGTTTGGCTAAGGAAGCCTGATCTACACCAACGGAAAACGTAAAGACTAAATCTTTTCTAAAACCTAGCTCACGAGTATTGATATAATCCAATTGAAGGATGGTAATGATCGCTCCAACAATCAAAGCTTGTGCAATAACGAACTGTAATACCACTAAAGATTTGCGCAAAGCAACGCCATTAAATCTGCTCGTTTTTAGATTGTTTTTCAGTGCATTTACTGGATTAAAACGAGACAAAACCAAAGATGGGTAAATCCCTGCAATCACTGTAATAAAAAGACTAACCGTCAAGAGAAATGCCCACACACGATAGTCATTCAAAAATGCCAAATCATTTGGTACATCAGAAACATATTTCAACAATGGTAAAGCTAAATAAGCCATAAAAACACCCAAAGCCGCTGAGATGATTACAATCAAACCAGTCTCCGTCATAAACTGACTTATCAATTGTCCCTGACGCCCACCTAATGTCTTTCTAACACCGACTTCCTTTGCTCTAAGCGAAGCTTGAGCAGTTGTCAAATTGATAAAATTAAAACATGCTAAGATCAAAATAAACACACCAATTGCACTCAAGACAGCCAATCGATCTCTACTAATTCTATGAAAACCAGAATGGCTATAATCTTCATTGAAGTGTAAGTCACTTAATGGTTGAAGAACATGAACACGCCCTCTAATTCCTGTGCGACTATCAACATAGTGTTCTTTCCCGATTGGATATAAGGCTTTATTTGTTGCTTCTATTTGAGTTGGATCATGCATAAGAGCATAAATTTGATCATTAGAATTACAACTCCCCCATTCTCTTCCTAAAAAGAAATATTCATCATTTGCCAGTACGACATCATAAGCAATCAAATAAGGAAAATTAAAGTCGCAATTTACGGGTAAATCATCCATCACTCCTGTTACAGTAACTGGAATAATATTATCTACCATCACAACTTTTCCAACGGCTTGATCCCAGTTGCCAAAACATTTTTCTGCCATCTTTTTAGTCAAAACAATCCCATCAGGAGTATCCAATGCCGTTGCTCTATTTCCAGCCAACCATTTAAAGTCAAAAATTTCAAGAAAGGATGATCTAGAAAAGAAAGCAGTTTCTCCATTTCTAGGGTTAAATTTTTTCAGTGGAGCACCACCATTAGGATTTGGCACAGTAATATTAGCCCAAGTTTCTCTTACAATAGCAGCATTTTCAAACTGGCTGATCTTCGCTTTCATTTCCTCCATTGCCGGAAGTGGCATACAAACTGAGTGATTTAACTCCCCATCTGGACTTTTTTCCTCATTTACTACTCGTACAATTCGGTCATAATTTTTAAAGCCTTTATTAAAGCTGAGCTCAAAACTGACCATTCTGTATATCAGTAGCACACTAGCAATCCCCATAGCTAAACCTAGTAGAGTAACGACTGCATAGATTTTATTCTTCTTCAAATTACGCCAAGCGATTTTAAAATTATTTTGAAACATGTCGGGTGATTTTTTTTAGATAGAAACTTCTTTACTAACAAATCCATCCATCAACTCTATAATTCGAGTACCATACTGAGCGTACTTTTCATTGTGTGTTACTTGTACAATCGTCATACCTTCTTGGTGTAGTTGCTTAAAAACATCCATAATCATCTCGCCTTGAGAGGAATGTAGGTTTCCAGTGGGCTCGTCGGCCAATAGCAATTTTGGTTTGGCAACGATAGCTCTAGCAATACCCACCAGTTGCTGCTGACCTCCAGATAATTGATGAGGGAACAAATCTTTTTTTGCCACCATTCGGAAACGATCTAAGATATCTGCGATAATGGCTTGTCGTTCTGCCTTTTTCACCTTTCGGTAAAGGAGTGGCGTTTCTATATTTTCATACACGGTTAAGTCTTCAATCAAGTGATAAGCTTGGAAGACAAAACCCATGTATTGTCGATGCAACTCATGGCGGCGTTTTTCACGTAATTTGAATACCTCCTCATCATAGAACTGATACTCACCGCTACTGGCATGATCTAACATCCCAATAATATTCAGCAGTGTACTCTTACCTGCCCCACTAGGCCCCATGATGGTCAGGAATTCTCCATCTTTGATATCGAGACTAACATCTTTGAGTACCCAGGCCTTCTTGGACTGATTCTCGTAAAAACGTTCTATGTGTTTTAATTGGATCATATTTGTAGTCTTATTGCACATTCACAAATGCTGGAAGTAAATACTCTTGGACTATTTGGTCGGTTTGGAAATGCGATCAAAATTGTGCTGATGCAACTCCTCTATATTAGATCAATGCTCGTTCAGGCTCTGAATCACAGGAAGATAGAGCAATAAAAAGCAGAACAGGAAAATGTACCTAGTCATGGCTTTATAGGTATTGTTTTACAACATTCTCTGTCACTACTTGCCCATCTAGCATTCGAATAATGCGATTGCCAAATTCTGCACAGTACTGTGAGTGCGTCACCATCACAATGGTTGTTCCCTTAGCATTCAGTTCTGATAGAATTTTCATTACATCATCACCGTTTGCAGAATCTAGATTTCCAGTAGGCTCATCTGCTAAAATGACCTTTGGATTATTGACAATGGCACGAGCAACGGCTACACGCTGTTGTTGGCCACCAGATAATTGCTGTGGGAAGTGATTCTTCCGATGCATGATATTCATATTCTTCAATAACTCCTCTACCCTTTTTTTGCGTTCACTAGAGGGCACTTTGGTATAAAGCATCGGTAATTCAACATTTTCAAAAACCGTCAATTCATCAATCAAATTAAAAGACTGGAATACAAATCCTAAATTGTGCTTACGGATATCTGATCGCTTACGCTCAGATAAATGACCGATTTCCTCTCCATTGAAGTAATAATTCCCTTGGGTTGGACTATCTATCATCCCTAAAACATTCATTAGTGTAGATTTACCACAACCAGAAGGGCCCATTACACTTACAAATTCACCTTGCTTGATGTCGATATTTACCTTATTCAGAGCTGTTGTTTCTACCTCGTCTGTTTGGTAAGTCTTTATTAGATTTTCTATTTTTATCATGGTGATTTCTGTTTTTAATTTAGTATTAATTGATCTTTGTCTCCGTAAGTTTCATAGCTAGAAACGATGACAATTTCCCCATTATTCAAACCATCAAGAATTTCAAAGTAGGCAGGGTTTTTGTTCCCCAATTGGATATTTCTTTTTACTGCCACGCCATTTTCAAGAACGTAAATCCAGTTTCCACCTGTAGATTGGTAGAAGCCTCCTCTTGCCAACAAACGGCTGTTTTTATCTGCTGAAAGCTGTAATTTCACGGAAGTACTTTGTCCTCTTTTTAAACCTTCTGGCATTTCATCCATGAATACCATGTCTACGAGGAAAACACCATCATTTACTTCAGGGTAAATTTTATTAATCTTCATAAAATACTGCTTTCCAGCAAACTCCATAGAACCAACTTGTTCTAGAAATATTCTTGAGATATAATATTCGTTGACGCGTACTTGAATTTTAAATCGTTCTAGATTATCAATTGTGGCAATGTTTTCACCTGTTGTGACCAACTCTCCAACCTCTAAAGTGAGGCCAGAAAGTTGACCGGCAATAGGTGCTCGGACAATAAGGTTGTCCAAGCTCTGTCGGGTGATATCAAGATTGCGCTCCATTAAGTCGAGTGATGATTTCATTTGTACTTTTTGTAATTCTTGGTAAGCGCTATCTTTTCTTATCGTTGCATTTAATAATTTCCTTCTTCTGAGTAAGTTTTCATATTCATCACGCATTTCTTCTAGCTCTACTCTTGCGATAACTTTATCTTTATAAAGTGTTTCATTGCGTTCCAAACGTTTTTTGGTAAGATCAATTAGGTATTCTACATTCAGGGCCTGCTCTTTCATAGAAAGACTTTGTTGTTCCATTAAAAGCGAAGTATTTCTAATCTGATTGATTTGTGAAATCACATTGGCTTCTTGATTTAATGAAGTCAATAATAAATCTGGATTGGATAATTTTAGAATTTCATCCCCCCGCTTAACCATCGTGCCAGACTCTACATATTTCTCCTCTACTTTTCCACCTTCTACTGCACCGATATATACCGTTTTGATGGGTAACACATTTCCCGTTACTGCAATGTACTCCTGAAAAATACCAGTATGAACCGTATCCAAAAGTAATCTTTCTGTTTGGACATTCAAGCTCGTTTTTCCAGCATTGGAAAGCACGTAGTTTAGGAAAAACGCAGCTGATAAAAGTGCAATGCTAATTACGGTGATGCGTTGCCAGTTGAATTTATTCTTTTGTATTTTCTTATCCATAATTTTATTCTTCTGTTGCTTATGCCATTTTATATGAGAATGCCATGCCAAAAAATCATCCTCATTGATAATCAGTCATTTACAAAAAAATAAAATTAAAATGATATCAAAATCGTTCACTTTAGAACACTACAGTGTTCATTTTCGAACACTTCAACAAAAAATGGCTTGCCCCTGTAGGACAAACCATCGATATTATCGAGGAACATGTATTCTCTTATGTTGATTGGTGAGAGCATGTTTAAATTCCCTCTTGCCTATAAACTTAAGCTTTGAGAACTATAGCATTCGATTAGATGTGCCACTTAGCTCCATCACGAAGCCTTATTCAAGCCTCTATCTTTACTGACAAGCAGGCTTAAATAGTTGATTCCCCCTTTGAATAAAATCTAAATATAATCTGAGGCCGAAACCTGCTGGCAGGTGAAGGCAGAATTTTATATTACGAGTAATTTTTACTATTCGCTCATTGTTCTGAGTTTATAATTATCCACTTAAAGATCATTTCTCCTCATATTCAAAATCATTTTGATGCCGTCAATAACGGAAAGGTCAGCCCCGATACCTAATAGAATTTCTCCAATTTAGATATATCGGCTTTCGCCAAATAAAAGGTCCTTTGGGTGTTGTATCCTACAACTCAGTCATGCACCTTAAATCTATCTAGTGCAAACAGGCTGTAATATCTCTCTAAATAGCGAAACTAATTGCTCTAGTAGTAGCATTGGCTGAATCGCTACGATTTTGCCCAACTGAGGTAGTAATATATTATCTGGAAGTTTCCAAAATAACTTCATAGGATACTTTTAGTAATAGATTTAACTCGATCGAATATATCCATCACTACTTTATCTTTTCAAAAAGTATTTTGTTACTACAAAATAGGAAAATCTTCGCTTTGTAGAAGAATATCATTTTCCTCCCATCCAAAGTGTTCAAAAATGAACACTAATTCCCTATATTGGTGGAAAATCACCCCACACATGGAAGCTTTAAAAAAGAGTAAAATTCTAATTATAGATGATGAAGAGGACATTCTACTTACGCTAAAAATGCTACTCAAAAAGCATGTAGGAAGTGTATTCACCTCATCCAATCCATACCATATACCTCGGCTTATTCGGCAGAATGAGCCTGATTTAATCTTATTAGATCTTAACTTCAAATCTGGTGCAACGACTGGGGAGGAAGGACTCCAATGGCTAAAAAAGTTAAATGATCTTAGTCAAGGGACTCCTATTATCATCATCACTGCGCACGGAGATGTCGAAATTGCAGTAGAAGCCTTAAAACAAGGTGCCACAGATTTTATAGAAAAACCTTGGCATAATGAGAAGCTCATTTCTACGATAAAATCTACACTAGACCTCATCCATTCCAAAAAGGAAATTCAACAACTTCAAGATACTACAGCATCGCTTAATCATCAGATCAAGCAACTAAGTGGAGAAATTATTGGTGAATCATCAGCCATAGAAGCTACGCTCAGAACAGTTCGGAAAGTAGCTAAAACAGATGCCAATATACTTATCTTAGGAGAAAATGGCACTGGAAAAGAAATGGTTGCGCGCGCCATCCACAATGCATCCAATAGAAAAGATGATGTTTTCATTAAAGTCGATGTTGGCGCTATTCCAGAGAGCTTAATTGAAAGTGAGTTTTTTGGCCACAAAAAAGGTGCTTTCACAGATGCGCATGAAGATCGGATTGGTCGATTTGAAGCAGCTCAAAATGGTACGCTTTTTCTAGACGAAATTGGTAACCTTTCTCTAGCAGCCCAAAGCAAGTTTTTGTCTGCTCTTCAAAATATGATCATTACACCAGTGGGTACCAATAAAGCAGTACCCGTAAATTTCCGATTGATATGTGCGACCAATGAATCTCTGCATGAAATGGTTCAGCATAAAAGTTTTCGTCAAGATTTATTATACCGCATCAACACCATTGAAATTGAGGTACCTCCTCTGCGCGAACGCGAAGGTGATATTGCGATTCTTACTAAACATTTTATTGAGCAATATAAAGAAAAATATAAACGCCCTGAACTAAGCATTTCAGAAGAAGGACTCACACTTTTAGCTTCTTATGCTTGGCCAGGCAATGTTCGTGAACTTCAGCATACTATCGAGCGCGCTGTTATCCTTTCGGAAAATAATAGCCTAGAGAAAGAAGATTTTATGATTAATGCGTCCAATAGTTCTTCAGATGATTTAGATACCTTAAATTTAGAGAAAAATGAAAGGAGCCTAATTATAAAGGCTTTACAAATACACAAAGGTAATATTACTAAAGCTGCAGAAGAGCTTGGCTTGACAAGGGCTGCACTATATAGACGATTAGATAAGTTTGGTTTACAATAAAATCAGAGGATGCTACGTAATTTTAAAATTAAAGCCAGCTTATACCTACTACTCATTCTGGGCATCTGTATCCTTATTCCAATCGCATACAGAAGTACCTATACTCAAAATATTATTGCACTATTGATTCCAATAGGGCTTGTTTTAGCACGTTTACTTTTTAAAGAAATCGACAAAACGAATGCCCAAATAAGGCGTTTTTTGGACAACATAAAGTACGATGATTTTGAGGCTCACTTTAGTGAATCTAATCAATTGAGCTCCTCTCAAAGAGAATTGCACCATTCTTTTAATTTGATTATTGATAAGTTCAGAGATATTCGTTCTGAAAAGGAAGCTCAGTTTCAATATTTACAAGCCATTGTAGAAAATGTGGATACAGGACTTATCTGTTTTAATGCAGAAGGAAAGAATGTGCTCATTAATAAAGGCTTACAGCAATTCTTACATAAATCTTATTTCCCTAATTTTGAAAGCATCCAAAAATTTAATGAGCCGCTATACCAAGCGCTCAATGAAATTGTCCCTGGTGAACGTAAATTGGTTCGTTTAGTTGTTAATCATCAGCTCATTCAATTAGCTATTCGAAAAACGATTTTGCATCTTAAAGAAGATTCACTTCATCTCTTTGCTATCCAAAATATCCATGCAGAGTTAGAAGAACAGGAGGTAGTCAGTTGGCAAAAACTGATTCGTATTCTTACTCATGAGATTATGAATTCGATTACTCCCGTCATCAGCCTTTCGGCAACAACCAAAGAGCTTTTAGAAGAAGAGCAGCTTACCGAAGAAGATGAAGCAGATATCAAACAAGCTATTCAAGCCATTCATAGAAGAAGTACAGGGCTTTTAAACTTCACCCAGTCTTATCGGCAACTAACAAAGATTCCACCTCCTAGTTTGGAAGAGGTAAATATTTTTGAATTGGTAGAACATGTATTGACCTTACTCAAAAACGATTTGCAGAAGCGCAAGATAAATGTGAATAAAATATTTAAAGAAAAAGCACATTTAGCCCAGCTCGATCCCGATCTGATGGAGCAAGTTTTGATCAATTTATTAAAAAATGCGGTAGAAGCTATGAATAATACCGTCGATCCGACAATTCAAATTAGTGTACTTAAAAATATTGATAGTATATTAGAGATTCAGATTTCGGATAATGGCCCCGGTATCTCACCTAAATTGCTAGATAAGATTTTCATTCCGTTTTTCACCACTAAATCTGAGGGAAGCGGTATAGGGCTCAGCCTAAGTCGTCAGATTATTCAGATGCACAAAGGCACTTTACATGTACATTCAGAACAGGGTTTAGGAACGGTCTTTACGATCCGGCTCTGATCAAAATATTACTTTTACTTAACTCAATTCGGACTAGTATGAAATTGAAACAGCTCTTGTGGGGTATCTTTTGCTTGATGAGCATTGGATTGTTCGCCCAAGAAGAATCAAAATCAATTATCGATGCACAGACACTTAGTGCATTTAAATTTAGAAGTTTAGGACCAGCATTTGCCTCAGGAAGAATTGCTGATATCGCCATTCATCCACAAGATGATAATGTTTGGTATGCAGCTGTAGGCTCTGGTGGCGTTTGGAAAACGGTAAACGCTGGCATTACTTGGAAACCTATTTTTGATGGTCAATCTGTTTATTCCATTGGTTGTATTACCATAGATCCCAGTAACCCTCATACGATTTGGGTAGGAACAGGAGAAAATGTAGGTGGTCGTCACGTTGGATTTGGAGATGGCCTTTACAAAAGTACGGACGATGGAAAGACTTGGAAAAATGTAGGCCTTAAAAAATCTGAACACATCTCTAAGGTCGTTGTCCATCCGGATAATTCTGATGTTGTATGGGTAGCCGTACAAGGTCCACTTTGGAATAGCGGAGACGAAAGAGGCCTATATATGACTACTAATGGTGGCCAAGACTGGGAAAAAGTACTTGGTGATGAAGAATGGACGGGAGTTACAGACATGGTCATGGATCCTAGAAACCCAGATGTGCTCTATGCAGCTACTTGGCAAAGACATCGTACCGTAGCTTCTTTTATGGGAGGTGGCCCAAAATCAGGTATCCACAAAAGTACAGATGGCGGTAAGTCATGGACAAAGCTAAAAAAGGGCTTACCTAGAGGAAATATGGGTAAAATTGGCCTAGCTATTTCGCCACAGCAGCCTGATATTCTTTATGCTGCTGTTGAGACCAATCTTCGTCAAGGCGGTGTATATCGCTCTACTAATCAGGGTGCCTCTTGGGAGAAGCGCTCTAGCACCGTTTCAGGTGCAACAGGTCCTCACTATTATCAAGAGTTGTACGCTTGTCCACACGAATTTGATCGTTTATATCTAATGGATGTTCGAGTACAAGTATCCGATAATGGTGGAAAGAACTTCAGACGTTTGAATGAAAGAGATAAGCACTCTGACAACCATGCTATTGCTTTCCGTATGGATGACCCTGACTATTTATTAATTGGAACAGATGCAGGTATCTATGAAAGTTTTGATTTGGCAAAAAATTGGCGCTTTGTAGATAATCTTCCGCTTACACAATACTATAAAGTTGCTGTTGATGATGCGGAGCCATTCTATAATATTTTTGGAGGTACACAAGATAATGGTTCACATGGTGGCCCATCCAGAACCGATAACAGCCATGGTATTAGCAATGCAGATTGGTTTAAAACACTTGGTGCGGATGGTCATCAGTCAGCAACAGAACCTGGCAATCCAAATATTACGTATGCGGAGACACAACAAGGTGGATTACACCGAATCGACCGCATTACCGGAGAGCAAATTTTCATTCAGCCACAGCCAAGAAAAGGAGAAGATTACGAACGTTACAACTGGGATGCACCTATCGTAGTTAGTCCTCATGCTCCTTCTCGCCTTTACTTTGCTTCGCAAAGAGTTTGGCGCTCAGAAGATAGAGGAGATAGCTGGACGCCCATATCTGGTGATTTGACTCGAGATGAAGAACGTTTTGAACTACCGATTATGGGTCAAACTTGGAGTTGGGAAGCAGCTTGGGATGTATATGCCATGTCTAACTACAACACGATCACTTCCTTATCAGAATCTCCTCAGCAGGCTGGTTTAATTTATGCGGGTACAGATGATGGTATTATTCAGGTAACGGAAGATGGTGGTGCCAACTGGCGCAAAATTGAAGCGGGAAGTATTGATGGTATCCCTGCAACTGCTTTTATTAATGATATCAAAGCAGATTTGCATGATGTCAATACGGTTTATGTCGCTTTGGATAATCATAAATATGGAGACTTTAAGCCTTACTTACTTAAATCTACTGACAGAGGACGATCTTGGACGAGTATTACAGAGGGTTTGCCTGAAAAAACCTTAGTATGGCGTACTGTACAAGATCATGTAAAACCAGAGCTGATGTTTGCTGCCACAGAATTTGGCATTTACGTAAGTCTAAGTGGAGGAAATCAATGGACTCAGCTTAAAGGAGGATTACCTACCATTTCTTTCCGTGATTTAGCTATTCAGAAAAGAGAAAATGATCTGGTTGGAGCATCTTTCGGCCGCGGTTTCTATGTACTGGATGATTACACTGCTCTAAGATCTGTTTCAGAAGAACAAATGCAAGCAGAAGCTACGCTTTTCCCCACTCGCAAAGCATGGTTATACAGTCCAAAATCAATTATCGGTAATCAAGGAGCTGCTTATTATGCAGCTGATAATCCAGATTTTGGAGCTGTATTTACTTATCATTTATCCAAAAGTTATCCTACTTTAAAATCAGAGAGAAAGAAAAAGGAAAAGGAACTGAAGAAAGAAGAAAAGGCGGTGACTTTCCCAGGGTGGGAAGCCTTAGATGCAGAGAAAGAAGAAAGGGCCACTAATATCTGGTTGATCGTAAAAGATCCAGCTGGAAAGGTAATAAGAAGGGTAAAAGCAAAAGGAGGTAAGGGTTTCCATCGTGTAGCTTGGGATTTGCGTCACAGCTCAAAAAACACACTTCGTCTTGGGCAATCTAGTGGTAGTGGTTGGTGGAATCGTGGTAATTTAGTAGCGCCAGGTACTTATTCCGCTTACTTAGCAAAAGAAAAAGAAGGTATGTTGACAAAACTGACGGAACCAGTTGATGTGGAAGTTCAGCAATTACGCGATGGTGCACTACCTGCTAAATCAAAAGAAGAAGTAATGGCTTACCAAGAACGTTACAATGAAGTAAGAATGATGTCTTCTGCATGTAATATGGTACTAAACGAAAGTATGGATAAGATCAAAACTTTCGAAGTCGCTCTAAATCGTTTGGCATCTGACGACCCTACTTTGAATAGTGAAGTAGCCGCCATCAAAAAGGATTTAAAAGCCATTAATAAAATGATGAGCGGGAACAGTGCAAAGAATGAGGTTCGCGAAAAGCAAGCTCCAACTATCAGCACCAGATTATCCACGGCTCGTAGAGGACTCAGTACTTCTTATGGACCAACAGCTATGCATAAAGAAAGCTTAGATATAGCAGCAGAAGAAGTGAAAATGATTATGCAAAAGTTAGCCCCGATTGCGGAGCAGCAAATTCCAGCAATTGAACAAAAATTGATGGATGCAGGTGCCCCTTGGATGGAAGGACAAGCACTACCTAAGTATTAGGAAATATATACTATACCCTAAGAAAGTAAAAATGGGATCAACTGCATGCAGTTGGTCCCATTTTATTTAAGCTATATATGAAAAAGGAATTCCTACTTAGAATTTAAACGTCAAACCAAGACTAGGAAGAACAGGCAACTGATTTACACGATTGTTAGTCAAACGATCTACAAAGAAGACGTTCTCTCTGTTGTAAACATTTGTTACACTTAGGATAGCTTCCATAGAGAAGTATTTAGCAAACTGAACCGTTTTTTTCAAAGAAGCATCCAGTCTATGATAAGCAGATAAACGACCATCGTTGAGGTCTCCTGAAAGCAAAGTACCAATGTCTGCATTTCCTGTGAGGAAATCAGTTAATAGTAATTGATCAAAATCTACATTTTCATAAAACCCTTGTGTTGTAGTGAATGGGAATGCAGAACCAAAATTCCAACGTACACTAAATTCCCAATCTTTCTTCTTACCGAAATTATAAGTGCCTAAGAAGTTTATATTATGTCGACGATCGAAGATAGTTGGATAGATTTGCGCACCATCATTTCTATTAACATAAGCTAATGAGTAAGTAGCCCATAAATATAGGCTTTGATCGGTATATTTTACAGAAAAATCAACACCATAGGCTTCTCCTGTTTCTGTAATAAAATCTGGATCCGCTTCGCTCAATTTATTACGATTAATGTTGATAATCTGTGTGAAAGTTTTTAAGTAGGGCTCTACATTAAGCTGCAAATTATTACCATAATCAAATTCTAGGCCACCAACTGCATGCCATGCCTTTTGAAGGTTGTGATCGGTAATATCTCTAGTCCCCGGATTGAATAACATACTCTCAGGTCCTGCCAAGAAACCAACGAAGAAATTCACAATATCTCTTTCACTCACTGTACTAATCAAGTTTTGAGAGTAAAAGCCACCAGCTGCCTTCAGACGTAAGTTGTCTGTAATGTTATATTTCAATCCAAGGCGTGGTTCTACTTCCATATCAGACTGAGAAGCAAAGAATTGTATACGAACTCCTGGTTCAATAATTAAGTTACCTATCTTCTGACGATACTTAAAATAACCTGCAATCTCTGTTGTGAAATCTTCTTGACTGAAAGTGACATCAAATAAGTTTTTGAACTCAAATTGCGTATTAAAACCATTAAATTCGAAACCATAGTTAATTTCACTTTCACTCCCAAAGTAGGCAAAATTTAGAATGGCGGAGAAACTATTGATACTACTTGATCGAGGATCCCCATCTGCTTCCATTAACATGATATCATAATTAGATAGTGCAGCTGTACCTGTCATCACAATATTAGAACGAGGAGGGATAAGTGTAAAGTTTGCTCCCGCCCCAAAGGTATTCCAGTCCAAGTTGGCAATTCCTTCCAGATTAAAACGGTCTGCAAAGTTAAAACCAAATAAATTCAATTTGCTACCATTACTCCCAACAAAGGATAACTTTCCATAAATATCTGTATACTGGTAAGGTAATCCAATGTCTTCTAAATTAGTGGAATCACCGCTAGCAAAAGAGAAGAAGGTAGTATCTGTAGCATAGTTATACAATGCCTTTGAGGTTTGATCTAGGTAGGAGTGTTTTCCTGTTAGTAGGAAAGAAACACTACTTCCTCTTCCATCCTCTGGTGCTTTTTTCAGTGGCCCTTCCACTAAAGCTTTTGCTTGAAATGGACTTGCTGAAACCAAGCCACTCAAACGTTTCTTATTTCCTTCACGTGTTTTGATATCAACGACTGCTGAAATACGCCCACCATGCTCTGCATTAAATCCACCAGTCAAGACATCTACGCTTCGAATAGTCTCGGTTTCAAATACAGAGAAAAACCCAATAGAGTGGAACGGGTTATAAATGGTCATCCCATCTAATAGGATCTTATTCTGAATAGGGGAACCACCCCGAATGTACAATTGCCCGCCTTGGTCACCAGAAACGATGATACCTGGTAAAACGGGTAGATATTGTGCAATATCTGCTTCCCCCCCGGTGGAAGGTAATGATCTAATTTCTTTAGGTGTGACGGCGATTTTTGAAACCTGAACTTCAGAACGAGCCTGCTCTCTTCGTCCAGATACATCTACCACACCCAACTGAACGGCACTAGTTCCTAATTCAATTTTTTGGTAAGAGATTTTATTGGCTACAATTTCTATATCAACAGCAACAGAATCATAACCAATGTATGTTGCTACCAATGTATATTTTCCTGGTACAACATCAGCAATGGTGAAGAAACCATCAATATTAGTTATTGTACCCTTATTCGTACCTTGCAGCAGTACATTTCCATAAATAATAGGCTCTCCTGATTCTTTGTCAAAAACATTACCACGGATCGTACCTGTCTGTGCCAATATGGAAAAAGAAAGAAAGAATAAACCGATTGTAAAACAAAAACGCTGTTCAAAAAACTTCATGCGAATAATTTTATAAATACCCTAAAAACAGGGAGTCGGGAAAACACCGCAAATATAAGCCCATTATTGGCCTGTCAAAGGTTTTCTTTTGTCATTTTATGAACAAAGCGGGATCTGGAATAGTGTTTTTTGGCTTCAATTACTCAATATCTTACTAATCTTTTAATTCACCAGCACCTTCTCTTAAAATTTCTGGTGGGTCTATCGTACAATCGATAACTGTAGAAGGTACATTTCCGCCAATTCCTCCATCTATGACGATATCAACTAGTTTCTTGAAGTCATCATAAATATCAATTGGATCAGTGAAATATTCTAATATTTCATCGTCTGACTTTAAAGATATCGTTAAAATTGGACGTCCAAATTCATGTAAAATACTTTGAATAATCGGATTGGCAGGCACTCTTACACCAATGGTTCTTTTTTTATTTTTGAACAGCTTTGGAACATCATTATTCGACTTTAAAACAAAAGTGAATGGTCCTGGTAGATGATGCTTCATCAAGCGAAATACTTCATTATCAATTTGTGCAGCATAAGCTGCTATTTGTCGAATATCCTGACACATAAAAGATAAACGGGCCTTTTCTGGTTTTAAACCACGAATTTGGCAAATTTTCTCTACTGCTTTCTTATTGAAGATATCACATCCCAGTCCATAAACCGTATCAGTTGGATAAATAATAATTCCACCTTTTTCTAAGGTATCAATAACTTGTTGAACCTTTCTTCCTTCTGGATTATCTGAGTTAATGTTTAATAGCATAGAGAAGAGATGTTTTAAATCGACAGATTTTAATCAGATGGAACAGAACCATACTCTTTGATCTAGTATGCATCAATAAGCTAGAGAGAAATAGATCAAAAAATATTTAGAAATGGATAATTTAACGAATCAAACATCTCTTTCAAAATAAAGGTAAAAATAAACAGCAAAACCAAAATCTGTAGCATCTGTAGATACTAGATGATAACCCATTCTTGCATATTCATCTAGTTTTGCTTGGATATCTTTAGTCGAATCTTTTATGATATGTTCTTTATCTGTGGTTAACTTTGAATAATAGATGAGCGATTCTAATTTATACTCTTTCATAAATAAGAAGTTTTGAGCTTGTTTAAAACATTTTTATTTATACCCATTTTAATGGCTACTAATAAATGATATCGTATAGAAGTTGAAGGTAACATTCCTTTTATTTTCAGGCTCTATACCTCCAATAGACAACTAAATATAAGTTATCTATGGGTAATACGAGAAGCAAAGCTTTTCAGATAGCTCACTAATTGGTCTTCTCTATATATTTTCTATTCATAAAAATACATTTACAGATCTAAAATACAAAAGCTCTTGCAAGATAATTACAAGAGCTTTTAATGCAGAATCCTCAGACTCACACCCGCTTAATCTTCATATCCATCATCATCAAATAAATCGTCGTCTAACATATTCGCTAATAAATCACGGAAAGAGAAACTTGCTTCCATAATTTCTTTATTTACGACATTAAATTCTGCTAATCCATGAAGCACTAATTCCATGTAAGTGTAAACATCATCTCCTGTTAGGTTTAGATGTGATTCTACTAGCTTACGCAAACCGGCCACTTCGTCCAGATGTTTGCGAAAATCTTTATCACTTGAGTCATTCAATAAGTCGACGGTATTTCCACCCGAGAACCAAGCACGGATCGTACCATAGGGGTCACGCTCTTGGCCTTTTTTCAGCTTATCCGGATGTGGAAAGTGATCAAGAAATGCTTTCTTAACAGCCTCATTCACAAGATTGATCGCTACAATATAAGGGCCCTCTTGTTCTCCCTCATACACCAACTCTACCTTTCCGGTGATTGCAGGCACTACCCCCCAGAAATCGGTTATACGGGCATTGGTCGCCTTCTCTTTGTTGATCAACATGCGGCGTTCTGCTGTACTTGCCAAATTTTCCATCGCAGAAATACTTAAACGAGCAGAAACTCCACTTTTTTCATCAATGTATTCACTTTCTCGTGCCTCAAAAACAATTTGTTCTAGTAAGATTTGCAACAAATCTGGCACCACAACCGCCTCTTTCTGCGCTTCCGCTAAATTCGCCTCCTGCTGGGTAATTTTCCGAGCAATTTCTATTGTTTTTGGATAATGGGTAAGAATTTGACTTTCAATACGATCCTTAAGAGGGGTTATAATACTACCGCGATTCGTATAATCCTCTGGATTAGCCGTAAATACAAATTGAATATCTAAAGGCAAACGCAATTTAAAACCACGAATCTGAATATCTCCTTCTTGTAAGATATTAAATAGAGAGACCTGAATTCTCGGTTGTAAATCAGGTAACTCATTGATCACAAAAATGGAACGATGCGAACGAGGAACCAAGCCAAAATGAAGAACTCTTTCATCCGAATAAGGTAATTTAAGGGTTGCTGCTTTTATAGGATCAACATCTCCAATCAAGTCAGCCACACTTACGTCTGGTGTCGCTAATTTTTCTACATAACGTTCGGATCGATGTACCCATTCAACCGGTGTTTCCGCTCCTTTTTCTGCCACCATTTGAATACCTGAAGTTGTGATAGGATTCATCGGATCATCATTCAGTTCACTTCCAGCAATAATAGGCATGTACTCATCCAGTAGATTGATCAGTAAACGAGCAATGCGGGTTTTAGCTTGACCACGCAAACCTAATAACAAAATATTATGTCGAGAAAGGATAGCTCTTTCGATATCAGGAAGCACTGTGTCGTCAAAACCAATCACTCCATCAAAAACTTTATCCCCAGATTGTAATTTTTTAATAAGATTGTTTCGTAATTCTTCTTTTAGCGGGCGAGATTGGTATCCACTCGCTTTTAATTCGCCTAATGTCTTAATATGATTCATTCTATTTAATTTGCTGTATTGGTATCAAAGAAAAGCAGTTGGTATATTGATCTTTTTAAAACTATGAAACATCTTTAGATGTATATAGTTTTTGAGTATTGGACAAATAATAAGGTTTACATCTGCTTCATAGATTTTTTTGTTTAGTTTAGAGCTCATACAGGGCATTTCGAATCAAATTCGATTCTTAGAAACAAAAAATCATATCCGCTAAAAAGAGAAAAAGGCATCACAAAATCATTATTCATCCTTTGATAAACCCGATTAACATGATTGATAAAATAAAAAAAACACTGCAAGAGGCTTCCGAGATTATCAAAGATCAAGCAAGCAACCTAGGAGAAAATGCAAAAGAAAGAAGTTACAAACTCATTGAAGAGTGGTTGACTATCTTTCCAAAACTCGAAATTTATGGACTTGAAATCACCAGTTTTGCTCTTGGCGTAGGTCTCAACCCTTCACTGGAAGTCGAACTAAAAGGTGACCACAAATCTTTTACTAAAGAGAAGATTAAAGAGATACTAGATGAAAATGTTTCCAGTCCAGCCCTAAGCTCTGTTTTTAATACGATAAGTACGACCTATAATCTTCATCGTCGAATATATGCAACCTTAAAAGATCCATTAATTGTAAAAATAAAAATCAGACTTTCTCCAGAAATAAAAGTGTTTATAGGGGAACCCATTATTATTTGATGATATCTAAGAGTCTGTCTGAAAATTTGACTACAAGATGGTTAATATTTTGCTTCCTAAAGAATGCCCATAGACAGGCTCTTTGGTTTCTTGAGATATGCAAGCGGCAGATTATTGCTCAATTTGGAGACAGTGGTAAAGTCAAAAAGGTTTGTCGAGCATTCCATTCTGATGCATTATCCCTAATTATTCCAACTAGTTTAAGGTCTCCCTTGATGGATTCTCAACCCTAGTCTAATTCCGTCATATTCACGCTCCACATTGTTGCTTTTCTCAATTGGATAAACACCATCTTTAATTTCAATAATTTTCACTTCAGCAGGATACAAGTAGTTAGGCTAGAACCTGTCAGCCTATGGCTGAAATTGGTACAATAAAATTCAGCCATAGGC
>JAKVCU010000189.1 GCA_022448955.1 Saprospiraceae bacterium | reverse complement strand
ACATTCGTGGGAGAGTAGGTCGCTGCCAACTTTTTTTCTCTTTAAATACCCGCTCCTAGCGGGTTTTTTTATTTATAAACCTTTCCTAATTCCAACAGTTATACTTCTATATGACTGATTTAAATACTTCCAAATTAAAGTTAGGCTTTGAATTATTATGGTGGGTACTTACATTAATCATATTAGTGGTAGTACTATTACCCGTTTATTTTTCCACTATTGGGTATCCATTTTGGAATACCAATATCATCTTTATCATTTCTTTTATAACACTCACTCGATATATCTTTCTTCTCAAGCATACATTTCTAGCAAGGCAACAACTCATTAAGGTTATTTTATTCTTTTTGTGCTTTCCGTTCGCATTCTATCTCATACAAGAGATCAATTCATTTCAAACCTTCCTTGACGAAGAAGGCGCCACGGCTATTGTTGGCAATATCCCTAATGCAGCGAATATGATGATCTATGTAAGAAGTGAATTACTTCTGTTTGGAGTTGGGAGTATCATTGCTAGCCTTATATTTCCATTTCGCATTATACTTTCTGTGTGGCGAAATAGAAATACAGGAGCTGCTTAGATATACTTTGCTAGCTGAATTCCTGTCAAACAAATCAATAACTGGCTAGCTAAGTATGTTATCATAATTGATAACCGGGGTAACGGTATGTAAGCAGCAAAAGGCGTAAACTTATTTAATGCAATCAGACTATCAGATATCACGAATAAGATCACTCCTAATAATAGCCAAATAAGGATGCTCCTTTCTACTCTATTCCAAAGGTTAAATGCAGCCGTCGCCATTCCAATAATACAAATACAATAGATTACCACGGCTATGTCAATTACTTCTGGTAAGTGAGGCCATAAAAAAAGAATATTTCCAATTAGGTAAAACAAGAAAAAAAGAAATAACCAAGGCTTTTGATAAAGTATGCCTTTTTCCCTTTCCGGAAAAATCATGAATGCAATTAAATACATTAGGTGAGCAACTAAAAAACTACTAAGCCCAAAAATGAAAAATAACTGCCCTCCACTCGCATTCTCATTAAACATGAGTAGGGTATCACCACCAACTGAAAAAATGAACCCCAATAAAAGATAACGACTAAAAAAATTATTCGGAGCATTAAGGTAAAAGTAAATAGAAAGTATGCTAACTAAAAGTGGTTTACTTAGATAAATAAGCCATCTTTGGTGAAAGAATTCTGCGCTTAAATTAATTGAACATAAAATTAAAAAAACTAAAATAAGCCAGTAATACGGATTAGTCTTCGTCTTCTGGTAAATCATAAATACTTGGATCTGATTCTGAACGTTCTACACTCATGTCCTCTAATTTATCCATAAAATCAATAGAATGATCCCAAAACTCATCAAAAGTTGGCTTAATTCGCTCCCCAAGCGTCCAGACGGTGGTGGGAAACTCTTCAAGATAATCGTAAGTTAAGGATTGTGCCTCTGTTGATTCATCAATTAGGTGAGCACTTTCTGCAAACCATAAAATCATGCTATACATTAAAACCATCAAACCCGCCAGTAGAACCCCTCCGGCCACTTTGTTGATAATATTGATATTAGCACTTTGAAGCAAGCCTTCTACTCCACTAGCAAACAACCTGATGAGCACCATCGTTAAAACAAAAGAAATTAGAAAGCCTACAATAAACCAAAGAGGATTAGTATCGTTAAATACCGTTTCCAAGAACTTGGTCATTTGTGGTCCAAAGCGAAGGCCAGCCATCATACCAAAGGCAACAGAAAGCACTGTGAAAACCGTTTTAATGATACCTTTTGTAAAACCAAGATAAAATCCATAAGCAGCGAGTATTGCAAAGATGATGTCAATTATCATAATTTATACACAGTTTTGTAAAATACCCCTATATGGAAATAAAATGATTTCAATTTTATAGAATGGGGCGCTTGTTGTCGAGTGATATTTGCAAATCTGATTTCAATTAGACTTGCAAATTTATTATATCAAAAAAAAAATATTTTAACTTAGTGTTACCAATCCTATTAGAAGAAGATGCCCTATTAGGTTCAATAAACACGATTTGTATTTATAATTCAATAATTTATAAAGCAAATTATATATTTTTATTTTTTGAGACGAAACTTTTCGACGAACTTATCCAAAACCGAAAATTAAAATCATAATGAAGAACATTTTTATCCTTTTTTTACTAATCACTTGTGCTATTAGTGGTCTGCAAGCACAGATCGCAGAAAGTAAAACCAATACTATCCCCAAAATTTTTCAACTTGGAGAAGATGAAAATATTTATGACGAATTAGTAAAAGGATACCCACTTTCATTATTAGAAGCTTCTAATAATGATGTTAAAGTCGCTTTTGATAAATGGATCGGAGTATTGGAAGATATGCAAAACTACGCAGATAAGATTCGTTATAATATAAAGGGGGTGAAACTTAGACTACACGTATTTTGGAATGAAAATGGTTCAATTGATCATTTGGGCTATCTATTGAGAGAGGATTCCAAAAATGTTAATGATGCAGAGTTAAAAGCATTCTTAAAAACATTTGTAAGCCGCTCCCAAATGGATATCGAATCTGTGCGGAAATATTCATTTTATACTACTGCTACTTTTCCAGTATATGCTGAACGATTCTCTGAAAAATAAAAACAAAACAGCTTGGCATCCGTCAAGCTGTTTTTATTTTTAGAAAATAAGCTTTCTCATTTCTTGTGAGTATAAAAAAATATTAGGTTTGATCACCTAATATCCTTTGACTATCCCATTCAAAATTACCCCATTAAGCATTATTTTTAAAAATATTTCACATGATCAAGATTCTTGCAAATGATGGTATCCACCCTGATGGGAAAACCCTACTAGAAGAGGCCGCATACCAAGTAGATATAGAAAGAGTTGAACAAAACAATTTGGTCAATATCTTGCCTAGCTATGATGTCGTAATTGTTCGTAGTGCTACTAAAATTAGAAAAGAGCTCATCGATAAATGCCCAAAACTAAAGATCATCGCAAGAGCAGGGGTAGGTTTTGATAATATTGACGTTGATTATGCGCGTTCAAAGGGAATTACAGTGATTCAAACTCCAGAGGCTTCTTCCCAATCGGTTGCCGAACTCGTATTTGCACATATGTTTTCTTTAACTCGATTTCTTCATTTAGCAAATAGGGAAATGCCTGTAAGCGGAGACAGTGAATTTGGGACTCTCAAGAAAAAGTATTCTGTCGGGACCCAGCTAAGTGGAAAAACACTTGGTATTATAGGTTTCGGTCGAGTTGGGCAACAAGTAGCTAGGATTGGCATAGCGATGGGTATGAAAATATTGGCAGTTGATTTGATCGTTAATCAAGCGGATATAGCTATTAATGTATTTAAGAGTGACGAGATCAGATTAGCAGTGCACCTAGAGACGGTAGAGTTTGAGCATGCTATCAAGAATAGTGACTTTATAACCCTGCATGTTCCCTTTAATGGGGGAAAGCCGATATTAGGAAAGGAAGAGATGAATAAGATGAAAAAAGGAGCTATTTTGATCAATACCTCAAGAGGAGGTACAGTGGATGAAGACGCTATGTTGGAAGCACTAGAAAGTGGACAGTTGCGGGCAGCTGGCTTAGATGTATTTAATGATGAACCACATCCTAAAAAAGAGATTTTGAATCATTCTAAAATCTCATTGACACCTCATACAGGAGCAGCTACCCTAGAAGCACAATCTAATATAGGATTGGCATTAGCAGATCAGATTATTGCCTATTTTGGGGATGATAAATAAGCAAAAAAGGAGGTTTATGAATTTGAACCTCCTTTTTTACCGTATCATTTTCATAAAAGTGCCGACAAACCAATTAGAATCGGATTTGACAAGCCGATCCAGTGTAGAGTCGGCTTTATTAGAAAAGAGCTTAATTTCCCGTATGATTTTTTGAAACTCTTCTGCATCTAATTCTTCTCCTTCTACACTTGAAATTTCGTCTAACACTTTTAGCATAGGTTCCAACTCTCTTTTCTTTCGCTGGGTGATAATATTTTGGAAAACCACCCAAATATCCTTCTCTGCTATAAAGTATTCTTTTCTTTCACCAGTCTTTAATTCTTTATAGACTAATCCCCAATCAATTAAGGCTCTAATATTCATGTTAGCATTTCCCCTTGAAATTTGCAATTCCTCCATAATTTCGTCTGCACTAAGGGCTTTGGGGGAAATAAGCAAAAGTGCATGAATTTGTGCCATTGTCCGGTTAATCCCCCAATTTGAACCAAGTGCACCCCACGACTGAATAAACTTTTCTTTTCCTTCTTGCAAATTCATTTATAGCAAATTATTATGATCAAGTTTCTGAAATTACTGAAAGTACAATTTAGCCAATTAATAAAATTAAAGGAATTATTGTTCAAAAAATCTACAAAAGAATTAACTTTTTCATAAAAGTTGCTTAAAAAGTAAGTTGATAATCAATGATAATGGCTTAAGTTCAAGGCAAAGCTCCTTCTAATTGGAATAGCCCTTAGCCTATAAGACGAAAAATACACCCGGCCAGCAGGCGGTCAGGAAGTATATGATGCTCTATGCATTGTTCGTAGTTGATTAGATATATTTTTAAACACCTTTATAAAAAGGTAATTTTGTTATTTCAGCGGGCAGTCGTTTCTTACCTGCAACAATAAAAATGATACGACCTGATGTGGCATACATAGGAGGTACATATCCCATGCCAATAGGATGTCCTAAAGAAGGTGATTGCGTACCAGATGTTACTTGTCCTATAACTTCTCCATTTTCATTCTCGATCAAATACCCATGGCGTGGTACACGTCTTTCCTTTAGAGTGAAACCAACGAGCTTACGTGAGACACCTTCTGCCTTTTGCTTCGCAAATATTTCGCTAGAGCTAAATGGACCTTTTTTGAACTTCGTAATCCATCCTAAACCTGCTTCAATAGTTGAAGTGGTATGATCTATATCATTACCATATAGGCAGTAACCCATTTCCAAACGAAGGGTATCTCTAGCTGCTAGACCAATCGGTTTAATGCCTTCTTCTTTACCAGCTTCGAAGATAGCCTTCCAAAGGACTTCTAACTTGGAGGAATCCACGTAAAGCTCAAATCCTCCTGAACCAGTATA
>JAKVCU010000188.1 GCA_022448955.1 Saprospiraceae bacterium | reverse complement strand
TTCCCAATCTACTCGTTCGCCTGAAAAGGCATCGCTTCTGCAAAATGCGCTTTCGAGATGCCCAATGGAAGGAACAAATCTGGGAACTTCAAGACGATCTCTCCGAATTGTTGCAACATGAAATCGATCACCTTGATGGCATATTAGCAACAACAAGGGCCATTGATGCCCAATCATTCAAATGGCGATAGCAGCCATATCCAAAGAAAATACGTAGCTAATTAATCAACGATCATCTACTGACTTACTCAAATAACATTAGAGCTCGGATAGGATAACAGTTGGTCTATACCCCTATCCCAGAGGTGCTTGGCAATTTTTAAATATGATTTAGGAATCTCTTCCTTCAATTTTTCAATCAAAACACTTATTTTGCTCGTCCAAAAAATTGAACCCTTAATAATTTCATGGAAGAGCAGAACAAAGAGATTATCGCCTTACTCCAACAAAATGATTACCTCAAAAGTCTATCTATTGAGGAAATGGAGCATCTTGCAAGCATTGCAGATATTAAAAAGTTTTCTAAAAACCAAGTTGTATTTTCTGTCGATCAAACCGGCCGATATTTCTATATGGTATTTGATGGCCAGTTCCTATTAAAGCTGCGTGACTATTCTACGCTTATGTATGGTCCTGGCGAAATTTTTGGTGAAGTAGCTATCTTTACCGATGGTTCTCGAAAGGGAACGATCACAGCGGTAGAGCCTTCTGCCTTGGTTCGATTCGATAGGGATCAGCTCTTTGATCCAGAAATCACCTCCACTTCTACTGCCCTAAATGTCGTTCGTCTGCTTACGCAAAAAATCATCTCTTACCTTGTTGGTTCGAAGCAAATTAGTAGCAAAGATTTAATCCGCAGTGGAGAATCAGAGACTGTAGAATTTAAAGAATCACCTAGTAAAGCAGGTAAGCATGTTATTCTTCAAACAATGGTGGCCTTTATGAATAGCGAGGGAGGTACCATTTTTGTAGGGGTAGACGATCAGTCTGAAGTGATTGGCGTAGAAGCTTTTCAAGATTATAAAGAAAGAGATAAATACAATCTCTCCATTATTAATATGCTCGGTCAGTTTGTAGGTAAATATTATACTCGATTGGTCACCCTTGATTTTCAAGAAATTGATGGAGCTGTTATCCTTAGAATTGATTGTAATAAATCAGTAGGTCCTGTTTTCTATCGTGGTTCTAAAGACGAAGAACTTTTCTTTATTCGATCAGGTGCTTCCACTCAATCTTTAGAAAAACCTAGTGCGATTTACTCTTATATTAGTGAGCACTTCGGGAGTTAAAGGTGGTCTTATCCGATAAAGTGTGTAAGCACTTTATCGGATAAGATGTACTAATCACAGTCCTCTTTAAGTGCTTCCATTTCCTCTTCATTATTGATGGTAAGTACTTCACCATCTTCCAACTTCACTTCTACCGGATATTCCAAACTTAGTTCTTCCTCTGTATCCGGATTTGATTCATACCATTCTTTAACAGCATTCCAATCTTCTTCTTCGTTTATGGTAAACGATGTACCATCAGGTAAGTTGATGTTTAGTGGCAGTAATAGCTCAAAACAATCATCCTTATCCCCTTCCCATTCCTCTTCGCATGCCTTCTCTATCTCTTCCAATTCTTCAGCATTATTCACTGTAATTATCTCTCCTTCTTTGAAGTCTATTTCTATTGGATAATTGATACTCGGTTCTTCCTCCGTATCCGGATTTGATTCATACCATGTTTCTATCAGTGCCCAATCTTCCTCCCCATTTAGAGTGATCGTAGAACCATCTGGCATCTGTACACTAAATGGAAAAACAAATTCAAAGCAATCTTCATGATCTTCTTCCCATTCCTCTTCGCAAGCTTCTAATAGTTCCTTTAATGCTTCCTCACTATTAACAATAATAGTCTCATTATCCTCTTCATCACCTTCGAAAATAACTGTTACTGGATAGATCAAGTTTGGTTCTTCTTCTGCATCTGGATTACTTTCGTACCAATTCATGATACTAAGCCAATCTTCTTCTGTATTCAAAGTAATAGTGGAGCCATCTGGCATCAGTACAGAATATGGTAACACCAAATCAAGGCAAAACTCATCATCATATTCTTCTTCATCTTCTCCCTCCCTTCCCAAAATAATAGTGCGGAGCGTCATATCTGAAAGAGTAGAATCATCAGATTGGTCGAGTGATTCCTTTTGGCAGGCAGTGAATACAAAAGTAAATGCCAACAAATAAAAAAGATTCAACTTCATTTTAGACTGTTTTTATTGTTTAAATTAGATTTCATTAACATATGCAAGCCTTCGCTATAAAAGGTTGCCTGCATTTTAAATTTAGAACTTGTTTGGAATTCATTAGTCGGGCTTATTTCACCACTAATTAGCTTATATCTCGTTCAAAGAACACTCATTTAGCTATGGCTAAAATCGTAACCTTTGGCCTTATCTAACCTAATTATTGACAAAATCGCCTCAAAGAACAAATTTCCAAACAAGTTCTTAAAGCTGATAACTTATACCTAGCTGATAGCTCTGGCCAGCAATATATTTATTGTATTGGAATAGAAGATCTCCTCTAATTATTATTTTTTTGTTTAATTCGTAGTGGAGGCCTAAACTAGCTTGGATACCCAATAAGTATTTGATATTGTCTGATTCATACTCTTTATCCAATAAATAGGAGGTAAATTCTTTATCACTATTATAAATAGCAGCTTCGGGAGTTCCGGTCTCAAATTTAAGTCTATTTAAGACAGGGCCTGCAGCCACTTGCCAATCCAATTTATTATTATCGTTCCGATATTCTATTCCCAAAGGAAACTGCCAAAGCGTAATCGTTTGTTCCTCAAAAATTTCTCCAAATAGGAGATCTCCTGTAGATAAATTGGGACTCTCATTTACTCCAATAGCTAGATTTTGAGTAGAGGGGAATAAATCATTTTTCAGCTGCAATTGTATATCATTTACTTTATTTCCGTCATTGTCAAAGCGATCATTCGATTCATCATATTCAACTTCAAATTCATATCCACTATCAGATGAATAGATAGCATGGCGAATTCCAGTTTTTATCCACCAATTAGCATTCAACCCATAGGCCAAACCTACTTCCACTGTTGATGCAGGAAATTCCTCAAACAAATCTTCATCATCATCATCTTCTGAGACAAAACTTCTAGTACTTGCTTTCAGATTGGTCAATCCATAATTCATCCCTATTTCGAATTTAGCTTTCTTTTTCGCTCTCTTGGTCAATTGAATAGTTGGATTTGGAGCCCAACTGTTTAAGCTTTCATCCATAATTGGGACAGCACTAGACAAAAGCTCAGAAAAATTAATTTGGGCTAGTGCTTCCGGAATTTTCTCTAGCTCATCTTCGTTCATTCTAAGCGAAGTCACTTCATCTTTGATGATCTGCTTATTTTCATTTGATAAATTGGGAAGATGGCTTTTTTCTTTATTATTTTCTAAGAGTGTAGTATATGCTTCATAAGTCTCTATATATTGTTTTGTGATATATTGATTTTCTTGGATGATACGCGCTTGAGTGGATTTTAGCTTTTCCATCGCTATTTTTTGAGATACATCTTTTTGGCGAGCCTGCATCTGTTCTTCTTGCACCTCCCTCTTTTGTATTTTTTGTTCTTCAATACTTTGTATAAGACGAGTTTCCAATTCAGCAATAACTTTGGTTTGTTCATTCAGTCGCTCCTCAATATCCTGATTTTGCCTTATTAGTTGCCAACCAAAGAAGCACACAAGTAGTAGGAAAAAAATGGCCAATGCTCCTCCAAGCCATAATGATATCTGTTTGATTGTTAAAGCTGGGGGCCCATCCAGCTGCGCCTGCGCATTGGCCCAAACCAATGGATCAGGCCGAAACCAATCATCTCTTTCCAAATTGGAGGATTCCAATTTATTTTTTAAAAATTCAGATAATTTATCGTTCTGTTCTTCCATATTCTACTTCTTTTACAGCAATACCTCAATTTTCTGTCTCAGCATCTTTTTAGCTTTAGAAAGCTGTGACTTCGACGTTCCTACCGAAATATTTAATGCTTCCGCAATTTCTCTATGCGAGTATCCTTCCATTTCATACATATTAAATACCACTCTATAACCTGTAGGTAATTGTTGAATAACTTGTACGATTTCCTTTGCGGAAATTCTTTGCAGGGCCGTTTCCGAAAAATCGGGTTCATTCATTACAGCATCTAAGTCTTCAAAGGAATATTGCCATTGGTATTTTTTCAAATAATTCAGTGCTGCATTGACCATCAAGCGATTGGACCACGTACTAAATTGTCCTCTCTTTGGATCAAATTGGTACAAATCTTTAAATACTCTAATCAAGCCATCTTGCAAAATATCCTGAGCCTCGGATCTACTGCGACCATAGCGCAAACAAATCTGAAACCAATAGCGTTCATGCTGTTGGTAAAGTTGCTGCATAGCTGCTTGATCACCTTTAATTATTCGCTCAATTAGGTTTACTGCCAAAATTTCTCGTTTTAGAGTAAGAATCTATTGACTATGCAATAAAAATAGGAAAATGGTTGCCTGAGGCCAGATTTTTTATTGAAGAAAAAGCAAATATATGCAGAGCTTCAACATAAGGAAAACGCAATCATTGAAGCTATTTTTTTAGAAATGCCAGATAAGAAAGAGGATATGCTTACGATTGCTAAACAAAATAGATTCTCTAATTATAAACCTAATTTGTCCGAGGATGAAAATTTACAAAACCCTATCTTCAAAGCAGCTTTTCGTAATGCTGTGAAGAAGCAATTCCCAGAAAGATTTGAGGCATTGAACAAATTTTATCAGCCGAAAATAAAGTCTATTAATACGGCTCTACAATTAATTTAACGTACCTACGTCTAAACGCTAAAACGTAAGTACGTTAAGAATTACATATCTAGGAAATGTACAAAGCCTTAGCAAGGCAATGGTTTAGAATTTCGGACAATCAGTCCTACTACTTTTTTGCCACTTCCTTGGAGAAATAATTTCGATCACATAGCTAACAGACAAAGCAACAGATTTGGTTGGACTTAGAAATATTAAGGTATCTTCATCTGGTTCTATAACATCTAAGCTATGAAGGTATCTTAGATTTACTACCAGACCCTTATAGCGATAAGATGCACCAATTAATGCTCCATATTCACTCTTTGTATTGAAACCAGTAGGTCTCTCATCTCTCTTAGACTTGATGAAAACGGAATATGTTC
>JAKVCU010000187.1 GCA_022448955.1 Saprospiraceae bacterium | reverse complement strand
AAAAACTTATTAATCAATAATGAAGATTTTGAATTAGAGCTGAATAATTCCTGGCTAAAATATGTAGTTGGGATTTTTCTTTTTTGTTCAGCTATACTTTTCTTTGGTAAGCATGAGATTAAAGCTTTATCAATCGTCATTCCAGTATTGGGTATTATTCTGCTAATTATTGGAGCTTATTTTCTATTGGCAAAGCAATTAGTTGGCAAAATGGATCTACAAGTAAGAAATATCGGAGAAAGTTTATTCGAAGCCAAAGTTTCAAATTCCAAAAAGTGGCTGAATGTAAATGGGTTAGAGGTACTCTATCAAGTTTCTGAAAAAGTAATAGATAGAAGAGGAACCTCTTCCACAACTTACGAGGATATTGTTTACAAATCCGAACCTCAAACATTCGATAACTTTTTCCAGCCTGTAAAAGCAGCACTAAAGCTGAATCCTCAATTCCCCATTACCTTTAAAAAAGGAGATGTTGAAGTTTATTGGGAAATAGTAGCTATTGTAAAAACGCGCTATGCCTTAAATTTCCGTTTCTATAAAGCAGTAAGCGTAGGCGTAAAAGATAGCAATCTAATACAAGCACTTTAAGCATTTTCTAAATCTTGCTTAGCCTTATTGTAATGGGCTAAGGCCAATCGAATTTTATTATAGTTCATCATCCCATCAAAATACTCGTGAATGGATTTCAGCTTAAAAGGCTCCTCCAAGTATTGGAGTGCGTTGAGTATTTGACCGATTTCTTTAGCACTAACGTAGGAAGAGATATCTACCTGTTCTCCACGTTCATAAAGAATGGCTAAATGAGAGAAAATAGTCGTTTCATTCAAGCCTCGTTTTTCAGCAATGTCGGCTATTGAAAATTTTTGAGCAAGTAATTCTAAGGTCTGATCATAGGTAGATAGTTTTTCTTCAGGCGAATCACCTTTGGTAAATTCACGAATACTATCCATAAAGAAATCTCCAAATAGATGCAACTTTCGGTCACCAACCCCTGAGATCTGGCGCATTTGCTCATCTGTCCTAGGCTTTTGAGCAGCCATTTCTTCGAGGGTAGCATCCGAAAATACACGGTAAGGAGGAATACCTCTTTCTTGTGCTAGGCTTTTTCTGAGCTTACGCAAAACTTCAAACAGTTCATCGCGCACGCGTTGGCGTTTGGGCTTACTTTGTGCACGTTTTTTATCTACTTCGAGTCGTTCTTTGACGGTAGCCATTTTCACGAGCTCTACCTGTTCATTTTCAAATAGAACACGATTGCTAGCCTCCGTAAGTTTGACTACATTTTTTTGATCGTGAGCAATTTCGAGATAACCCATGCTAAGCAGTTGTCCCATGTAGTTTTGCCATTCACTATAAGGAATATCTCGACCTGCACCGTAGGTTTTTATATGTTGTAAACCTCTATCATATATTTCTCTTTTTCCGGATCCTCTCAATACATCAATCACTAAACTGACGCCAACGCTTTGGCGCAAGCGATAAACTGCTGAAAGTGCCTTTTGGGCGATGACCGTTCCATCAAAGTATTGAGGTGGATTACGGCATATATCGCAATTACCACAGTTTTCTTGTAGGTTTTCACTAAAGTAATTAAGAAGAATTCTCCTTCTGCAAAGCAATGATTCGGCATATTGCTTCATTCGTTCTAGCTTTGCTAATTTTATTTCTGTTTGATCACTTTCATTTTTGGTGAGGATATCTTTGTAAACCTGAATATCGCTATAGCTATAAAATAGTAAGGTATCAGATTTTACGCCATCCCTTCCCGCACGACCAATTTCTTGGTAATAACTCTCGATATTTTTGGGAAGATTATAATGAATCACCCAACGAACATTTGATTTGTCAATGCCCATTCCAAAAGCAACGGTGGCACAAATAATTGAGGAATTATCGTTTATAAAATCCTCTTGTACGCTTGCTCTGGCTGCATCACTCATACCTGCATGGTAAAAATCAGCAGGAATACCTTTCCCATTTAGTTTACTAGAAAGTTGTTCGGTAGATTTTCTGCTCAAACAGTAAATGATGCCTGATTGACGAGGTCGTTGTTTGATAAATTGTACAATTTGCTCTAGCCGTTTTTGACCAGGCCGTACTTCTAAACTCAAGTTGGGACGATCAAAAGAAGAAAGAAAAACTTCAGGTTCTCTAAGCTCTAATTGTTTGACAATATCTCGTCTTGTTATTTTATCGGCCGTAGCGGTGAGTGCTACGATTGGAACATCTTTGAATTCATTTTTAAGGAATTTCATTTTACTGTACTCCGGTCTAAAATCATGTCCCCAAGAAGAGATACAATGTGCTTCATCAATGGCAAAAAGGTTAATTTTTGTCCTTTTAAGCAAAGGAAGAAAACTCTGAGACACTAACTTTTCTGGCGAAACATATAGCAAGTCAATGAATCCATTAAAAAACTCATTTTCCACTTCTTGCTGTTCTTCATTGCTCAGACTACTATTCAAGAAAGATGCTTTAATACCATTAGCTCTTAAACCTTCGACCTGATCTTTCATCAGAGAAATTAGAGGAGAAACGACTACGCAAACACCTGGCATTGTGACCGCAGGGATTTGATAACAGATGGACTTTCCACCTCCTGTAGGCATTAAAACTAAGGCATCTTTTTGGTCAAAAATGGACTGAATAATTTCCGCCTGCATCGGTCGAAAATTATCGTATCCAAAATACTTTTTCAAGGCTGCTTGAGCACTCGCTAAATCCATAAACGTTGTCTAAAATCAATCAATTAATAAGATGAGAACTAGAGTGTGTTTAGAATTTATTAATTGGCAGAATCGGCTAAAAGAACAAATTTCTAAACATGCTCTGAATTGATAACAAAAAAGTGGAAATAATTTGTTGTAAAATTACATAAGTATCCATTCTTTTACAACTATTTTCCATCAAAAAGTTTTAAAAGTGTGTCGAAGAATTTGATGATTATTTAATCAATATGAGTTCCTTTTTGTCAATTGCTCTAAGCTAGACTTTATTAAATAGCTAAAGTACAGCTTATATATATTGTATTTTTATAGAGGTAATGGAGATAGAACGCGTAGGGGCTACTTTTCTCTTTTTAGTAGTTTTGATGCCTTTTGATTTATTGTGGATAGAGATTGACTTTCTCTGCTCGATGGAGTACAATTCCATCGGATTCAATCTTTGCTTCAAAGACAACTTCTTTAGTTGCAAAGTTTAATTCCACCACTTTTGCTCCGAATCCATCAGGTTGATTATTGACGTAAGCTCCTGGCGAAAAGAGGATATTATTTTTGTTAGGTAGATAGTCTACGTCAGAAACAATAGAGGAGAAGGTTTCTACACCTCTTTCTTTTCCATATTGCCAAATTTGCTGTACCGTACCTTCTTCTTTGTTGATTTTATATTCTACTGCTCGGCTATAGCGTTCATCATAAGTGAAATTACGAACATCACCATTATCGAATAACATAAGATTGCCATTTGGGAGAATGAGAGGAGCATGTTGGTACCAGTTCCATTCAAAATCTGGATGATTGTCAAAACCATTTAAATAATCCGTATCTGTGATAGCGTTGCCTGTTGCATCAATTGGGGTAAGCAGGTATTCGTTTAAGTCTTGCCCCATACGATTTTGGCCCCAGCCAAAATGTGGCCCCATAATCCATTGTACTTGATTATTATAGTCTAACTTGACTAATCCTTGGTGCCTACCAGAAACAATAATTGTATTGTCACTTGGATCGTCAATTACGGCATTGGCATGAAACCAATCGACATACTCATTGCTAAGCACATGTACCCATGCGGTGCGATATTCGTCTAGACTTTCCTTTAAATCCCATTCTGCAACGATATTCCCCGTTTGACGATCGATTTCAATGATGACATCTTCTACTGCATTATTACCATTGTCATGTAATGATCCCCACTTATTGACGGTTACAAGGAAGTTGCCATCTGCTTTTTCTTGTACATTATGATGGAATCCGTAACCAGGGAATGCCCAACGATTAACGATTTTACCATAAACATCAACTTCATAAATGCTTGATGTAGACCAATTGCCAAAGTAGAAGTTGCCATTTTTTAAACGTTCAATTCCTGCATCATAGCCTAGTGAATTAAGTTCTGGATGATTTTGGAAATTGAAAAACCATCTGATATCACCAAATGCATCAAAAATATAAGGTTTGTCTCCTCCTTCATACGCGCGGCGGTTGCTCACTAGAACAAAATGTCCTTCCATAGCGGCTTCCTTTCTCACATCCACTGTAATTTCTGGGAATAAATTTGGAATAGAGCCTACTTCGATAGTGATGTTTTCTGTGATACGGATATTACCATTGGCATCTGTAAAACTGACTTCGACTTGATTGTTATGCTCTGGATATAATCCCATAACTGGAACACTATGTTGTGTGGCATAATCATCAAATTGGTGACTGGCATCTGAAAATGGGCCATTCTTACCAATAACTTTAATGAAAACTTTTCCTTTTCTTTTGGCTGTAAGGTTTAATTGTGCAACTAGTGGAGAATGACCTTCTGGATTTACAATGGTTGATATATCTAACTGCCCAATTGTGCCTACTGTTAATTGATCTCCATTACTTAATCGAATGGAATAATTCCATTCGGCTTCGTTTTTATCTATTCTTTCAAAGCAAGAATTGGCGAATTGCTGCGTTTCTCCATTTTCAAAAGTGAAGTGATAGACACCATTAATTTCTTCAACATTTGTGATGAGAATATTTTGCTCATTTTTTTCCGAAAGGAAGGAAGATAAAGTGCTTAGATCGTCTTGACATTCTACAATAGGAGAGTTGTTTTCTTTTTTACAGCTATTGAATATCACAGCAGCTAAGAAGAGTAGAAGTAGGCTAGAATAACGCATGCGAATTGGCTTGAATAATTAGACTTGTTTATACTGAGGCATCGATGATTTCCTTGATAGTTATCGAAGGCAAATCCATCTGGTTTTAGTGTATGTAAAATAAGAAAATCTTTTTACACCATATTTTTTTTGAGGATACTTCCCCTCCCCAATTTAATGGCAGTGTTCTTGAAGGAACTATTAGTTGTTATGCCATTGTGGTTGGCTCAATATTTGGATTAAATGATCCTATAAATATCACTTGTGATGGAGATTGTGAAAAAGTAGCAACCCCTGAAAACCCTATTAATATCAATGAGTGTTATTCAGGAGAGCCTAGTTTTACTTTTTCATTTTTGGCCAAAGACCCACAAACAGAAGTAGATGAAATTGTCATTACAGATATTGCTAAACTGCCTGCCAAAGCAAGTCAATTGATTGCTTTTCCAAATCCTACGACAGAATCGATTACCGTTGAAGTTACCCCTTCATTGAGTGAAGAAGGAACACTTCGCATCCTTAATGTACAAGGAAAAGTGCTACAACAAAAAAATATTCAACTACAATCAGGGGTGTCGCAGCAGTTTAGATTTGACTTGAGTACCTACCCTAAGGGGATATATTTTGTAAATTTAACTACTGCT
>JAKVCU010000186.1 GCA_022448955.1 Saprospiraceae bacterium | reverse complement strand
AAAATTACAACTTTCCTCGAATGCTCTTCTTATATGTCAGTTTTTATAAATTCAAATAGCTTCTAAAAATCAATACGGCTATTTTTTGAATAAAACAGGCAAAGCTGTTCTGATTCCTTTTCGTACCACTTGTGAGAAAAAATCATTTATGATAGGAGAGCATAGTCCAATCATTAGGGAACCTCGCATTATGCCTAGCAGACAAATGCGAGGCAGGCCTACCTGCACCTCGTTCCGGCAGCTAAACTTGCCCGCTTTAGATAGGGTGCGACTCAATTTATCAGAAACAAAAGCCTTTATACAGCCTAAACAACTGAATCTTAATCATTACCATATTTTATTAATTTATATGATAGTGGGAGGGATTCCAAAAACAAATCTTTCTAACTATGATTACTATTTTTGACTTGTTAGAAAATAAACACAGCCAAGACCTGATAGATAATCAGTTGACAATGGATCTGTTTTTGAATCATAAAAAAGCCACCTGAAAACTCAGGTAGCCTCACCATTAAAAGCATCGACAAAGACAAGTCTCTATTATTCTAACCAGAGGCTAGTATTATATCTTTTTATAGTTCCTTTGAGTTGATGTTTTTGTATGAATGCAGATGCATCCTTTCGGGTTTCGAATGGACCGATTATAAGTTCGAATAGATCATCGGATTGTTCCTTACTTGCAATAAAAACTGCACTTGACCATCGGATTTGTAGATTTTTCTGATGTTGCTGTGCCTGTTCCAAACTATGATACTTTTTGATTAAAATATAATAGGCATCAGTCTTTACTTGCTGCTTTACTTTTGTCTCTTCTGTAATAATAAAAGGATAGAATACATTAAAAATACCCCATGCTACAGAAGTACTAATAATGATGACTAGGACTAACACTAGATAATATCTCCTTTTGGTTTGGACATTAAAGGAATCCTCTGAAAAACGAATTTTTGGAGGTGTGAGCTTCGCAATAAAGTTGCGGATGGGGTGATCAAAATAACGGACAACAAAGATTCCTAGACCTAGTCCGATGATTAGGCCAATCAATAATAATTGACTTATTGACATTTAAGATAGATTTAGAGTGGAAAAATCTCTTCTTTGTCTTTGTTGTATGCTTTCACTATATAATACCTTATTTCTGATATGAACCTTGCGATGGTTTTATTTTTTCGCCTTTCGCAATGACACTTTAGTAGGTAGCTTCCCATTTAAGGGTGTAATTGCTAACTAAGTTTGGTGCTGGTAAACAAGAGGTTATGCTGCAAAAGCCTCTAGGTATATCTATGCATAAAATGAAGCTTGGCCATTGGTTAACCCTTGGTATTTCCATGCAAATGACTATGGACTTACCTCAATCGCTACGTACTATGAATAAGCAAAAAGACGTCAAAAAGGACGTATTAAAGGAAGCTACACTATCACCGGAAGAATTAAAACAAATTAAAGGTGGTACATCTGAAATTATTATCGAAGAGGATTTAACAGATGGCTAAGGTTAAGGTAAGTGGAATTATCTGCCGAAAGGCAGATAATTCATACCTCATCCAAAATTTTAAGCATCCAATCTCTTGCAACCATTATTTCTTTTTGCTGGATTTGCTGCTTGAGCTCTGTTTTCTTTTTTACATTGACCTTATTGTCAGAACAAATCTTCGCAATTTTTTTCGCAATCCTTAGCATATTAGAGTAAGATCGCTTTCGCTCTGCATTTACTTTATTACTTCTTTGAATATATCTCAAGAATGCATGGATCTCTGCATATAATGTTCTGAGGTTATTTTTGTTTTTTATAAAGTTATATAACAAACATCTTACGGCCATTGTCCTTATATTTAGCATGATTAAAAAATCTTTAGACTTGGTAGAAAGTAAAATGTTTGCTGCGGTATCAAATTGTTGGGTATGGAAAGCTACTCTTGCTTTTGCCAAGGCTTCTGAAGCTGCTTGCTGATGAAGGGGTAAATATTGAAGGTGAGTTTGAATAAATTGAAAGGTCCATTCTGATTGTTGAGCTATCGCAGCAGAGTTACATATATTTCCAAAAGATCGAACTGTTATGCGAGCAGGATGCTGAAAAACGCCATTTGCTACTCCATTTTTGAATAATGAGAATTGTAGCTGATGTAAATCTGTACTATCAATACTAATTCTTTTGGCTATCAGATTGGAAAAATGTAAAATTAGTGCAAATTGTTCTGTTTGGCTCAAGTATTGTACGATGGAGAAATAAAGGCTAATGGTGTCTTTATACTTTTGTAAATCCCAGTTTTCGTAAAGATGAATGAGTTTTGCATACAACTCGATAAGTGGATGTTTGATATTTTGAGTCCTAATATAAGATAAGGTTTCATCGAGAAGATGAACATTAGTTTCTCCTCCTTGTCTTTTATTTCTACTAATAATAGGTAAAGCCTGCTGAAGTTTTTCAATAATAAAATAGTGATTAACAGCCTCATCATAAAGTTTCGAAATATTTGAATGAATAAAGTGCTTACCAATATGAGGATTCCTTAAAATTTCATTATATCGCTTGATGATTCGTTGATAATCTTCTTGTTTGAAAAACGAAATGTTTTCAAAGTTTTGATCTTCTTTTAATGCATTGGAGGTGTACCATTTGGGAAGATCAAATTGAGTAGCAGTATTTAGGACTAGTTGTTGTTGAAAGGATTCATCCTTTGAAAGGGTAAGCATCTGTAAAAACTGCTGTACCATTTTATTCATTTCAGCAAAGTATTCATTGATGCGTTGATTGTTAAAAGCTTTTTGATTAAAGTGAGAAGATTGCGTCCATATTTCTTGTTTTGATTTTTTGTTAAAACTAGGGTAGTCTTCCTTTAATATTTGCCATAATTCAATTTGCCATTTTTTTGTTTTAAAAAATGGAGAAAGCAAGAAATCCTCAAACTTTTTGAAATCCTTTTTTGGTATTTTGCTCAGGTGAATATATAAATTTGTATTTTTTGTACCCATTTTGGTGTTTAGTTGGAGTATGTAAAATATTGATATATAGTTGTTTATTTTTATTTATTCCTCTTGCTTTATATAATTGTGTCAATATTAGTGCTTTTTTGTGACTTGTGTGAACCTCCTGCTTAATTTAACTTTATGGAAATATTTAAGTCAAACCAAACCTCTCGGCAATATGAAAAATATAGTGCCTATAGTCAAAATTACATTTGATCACAAGATTACAACCTCAGAAATTCCTTCCTTTCGGAATAGCCTACATAATGCCTTAAAACTGCATTATCCAGCTTTCCAACTTTCACTAGTTAATAAGACTTATCAATACCCATTCATTCAATTGAAAACGAATTATAATAATGGAATACTTCAGCCTATGCTGGTAGGAATTGGAGCAGTAGCTAAGACATTATCAAAAATATTGGAACAAGGAGATTTTCTTCCCATGAAACTGGGTGGAGGTTTGAAAAAAATAAAGATTGAGTATATAAAGGTGAGTTATCTGAACTGGCAAGCATCACAGGAAACTAAGAAATATAGAATATTCAATTATCAAGCATTCAATCAAAGACGATATCAAGATTTTCAGCGTATCGCATCTAGCCAAGGATTTTTATCCCTTATTCGAGAAGCCCTAGAAGGACACATTCAAACCCTGTATAAAGCTATTGGCACAACCGGACTAATTCCACAAATAGAAGATGTAAAAATCCTAAAGAGTAGTACACAAGCAATTGGGAATACGCGCTTTCTCTGTTTTAACCTTGAATTTGTAGGGAATGTTTTTTTGCCTGAACATATTGGTTTGGGCAATGCCGTTGGGCGTGGCTTTGGTACTATCCGAAGACCACGCAAAACGCTTTCGCGAAATCTTCAAGCCCCATCTGATATAAAAGGAAGACCACAAAATATTACCCAAATTAGTAGTTAGACCGGTTTGACTTAACAAGTCGTTTGCACCTGCTCACCAATTTCTATAATGATTTTGTGTGAGTAGGTTTTTTGTTTTCTTACCTTTATATGATGGCCAATATTCTCATAAGTTTACTCGGTGATCAGACCGTTCCTATTGTCTTGTTGATACAAGATGAACGGTTTTCACATATCGATGATTATGTTTTTGTGACGACCCAAGAGATGGAGCAGAAGAGTAGGCTAGGCCAAATTTTAGCGGCCACACTATTGGAGGAAGGTAGATATCAATCTATAAAAGTACCTCCTGAATACCCTTCCATGCTAATTCAGGTTTTGGAGGAAGAATTAACCTTAGATCCAGAAGATCACTATTATGTCAATTTAACTGGTGGTACAAAGATGATGTCGGTGGGTTTATATCAATTTTTTATCCAACACTCTTCTTCCATAACAGCTGAAATGTTTTATAAACCAATTGGAAAAAATGCTTTTATTCGAGTCTACCCGGAACATCAACAAGAGGAAGTCCCCTTAACGTATCACATTACTATCCAACAATACCTTGTCTGCTACGGCATTCAGATAGTTGATCAAAAAGAAGAACAAGAGTGGACACCCCCTACCGCGCTCACAGAGCGCCTGCTACAAGATTATATAAAGCGAAAGTTTTCTAACAAGCTGCGCGACGAGCTGAATAAACTGAGAAAGGACTACGATCGTAAGAAGCAAAAAGCAGCATATGACTTTGAAATAGGACCTGCGCTAAAAGAATATCTACAAGAAATAGCATATCCGATACCATCGAATGGAAAGCTAAGTAAGCCAGAAATATTTTACTTTACTGGTGGTTGGTTAGAAGCCTATTTGCTGCAAAGTCTACAACAAAAACTAGGATTTAGCGAAAGCTATCTTCGTAAAAATATTAATATTCAACGTCGAAATCTAGATGGGGATAAAGTAAAAAATGAATTTGATATCGTTTTTGTAAAAGACAATACACTGCACATTATTGAAGCTAAAACAGCCCTGAGTTACAGCCATATTGATCTAACTATTTTTAAATTGCAAGCACTAAGGCAAGAAATGGGGCTGAGGGTAAAAGCTTATCTATTCACACCTTCCATATTGGGGAAATACAGTAAGAAGGCAGAAGAAAGAGCGAATTTGTACAACATCAAAATATTTGATCAAAAAGATTTCCTCAATGATTTTGTAGACTTTCATCCATGATGAGGGCGTGACCCCAGTGAAGTAGCAAAGTGTCCTACTTCACCGGGGTCGCTATGTTTCGGAGTTCTCCGCCTTAGGCGGGTCAGCCGGCGCCTTTCAGGCTTGTCCTATCCGCCTAAAGCGAATAGCTCCTGCACAGCGCTCACGCGGCCAAAGCTGGATTGATATAAGTGCGAGCACTTTGAATAATTTTGGAAAATTTATTGCGGATGGTACCTTCAGATAATTGGAGTTCTGCCGCAATTTCTTTGTGATTATAATCTAAGAAACGCAATTCGATAATCTTCTTTTCCACTACAGATAAGGCCTGGAACCAATGCTCCAAACTAGTATCAGCATCATATGCTATCCAATCTTGTACCGTGTGAAAGCTAGTAGGAATTATTCGATCGTGTTTTTGAACATCAAACTCTTCAAATTT
>JAKVCU010000185.1 GCA_022448955.1 Saprospiraceae bacterium | reverse complement strand
CCCCGCCTGCCAGACGGGCAGGTTTTTTTCGTCCCATAACTAAGGCTTTGAAACTCAAAAAGAGCTTCGCCTTGGTAATCAAGCCATTATTCTCGATTGGCAACATACTTTTTAAACAACTTCAATTTTTAAATTCGAATACTATAACTACTTTTCAATCTAACATAAGTACACTATAATCTAAATTACATTGCACTGAGCGGCTAGTGGAAATTGCTTGCTTAATAAATTCCAGCCTGCCAGCAGGCAGGATTTCGGGCATACTACTTAGGTGCTTACAATTGATTAAACTGCAACTTTTTTATATTCTTTCCGATCAATCACCATTTTAGCAATTACCTCCTTCAGAATTTGGGAAGTTCCTCCACCAATTGGTCCTAATCGACTGTCTCTTGACATTCTTGCTAATGGATACTCTTCCATGTAGCCATACCCGCCAAGCATTTGTAAAGCGTCATAAATAACCTGATCGGCCATTTTGGTAGATAACATCTTTGCCATACTAGCTTCTTTTACCATATATTCTCCGTTAATAAGACGCTGGGTAATAGAGTAGTTAAAGGCTTTGTGCATCTCAACCTCTGCAGACATTTCCGCCATTTTGTGACGTAAAGCCTGGAATTGATCGATGGTCTTTCCAAACGCTTTGCGTTCAGACATATACTGTAATGCGTATTCTACTGCATATTCTGCTCTTGCATGGCCATTTACTGCCATAATTAGCCGTTCGAGGGCTAAATGCTGCATTAAATAAGGAAAGCCTTTATTTTCTTCCCCCATAAGATTTTCTAACGGCAGTCTTACATCATCAAATGCAATCTCACCTGTATCAGAAGCCCTCCATCCTAGCTTATCCAACTTACTTGCACTAATGCCAGGCATATTGCGATCCATCAAAAAGATACTGATCCCTTTGCTACCCATACTTGGATCTGTCTTCGCAGAAACAACTAGATAGTCACTGTAAACACCATTGGTGATAAAAGTTTTAGAGCCATTGATCACCCATTCATTGCCTTGTCGTACTGCAGTAGTGCGCATTCCTGCTACATCTGATCCCGCAAAAGGCTCTGTGATACAAAGGCAACCAATTTTTTTACCTTCGATACTTGGTGTCAAATATTCCCTTTTGATACGCTCATCACCTTCCGCATTAAGGTGCTGCATAGCTAGATATACGTGTGCCCATATTGCAGCTGCGAAACCACCAGAATTAATTCGTTGTAACTCTTCTAAAAAAATGACGGTATAGAAAAGATCGAGATTAAGGCCGCCATACTCTTCTGGATAAGCAATTCCAAGGTAGCCCATTTCGCCAAAGCGTTCCCAAATAAAACGTTCGATTTTTCCATCTTCCTCCCATTTGTCGATGTAGGGTACAACTTCTTGTTGGAGGAAAGTACGAAACCCTTCTCTAAAAAACTTATGTTCTTCGCTAAAGTACATACGATTGAGTTATAAATGTTACTAAACTATCTGAAGTCCACAATCGGATTTTGATTTTTGTTATTGCATAATTTCCGAGCGCTTTAATTTACAATTCTGTTTCTGATTTTATCGTAAAATACAACTCAAATAATTGCTAATTCCCGATATAAATCAGCTTTGATTATTAGCTCCAAATTATATATTTTGACTATTCAAAAGTTCAGAATAAATCACGGAATAAACACCTTATTTTCCAAAAAAGTTTAGGTCTAAATTTTGATGATTTCTAATTTCGGACAAATCTTTCAATTTTTTCTGAAAATTCCAATTCTTTTAAAATTTTATCTTTTCCAGGAACATAGATAAAAGCGAAAAAAAATTAAAAAATTTTCAAAATCTCTTTATCTTTAAGAATCAATAAGATAGGTACGATTAAAAAGTAGAATTTAAATCATTCTTTCTTTTTTTGAACTTTTTTATTCAAAAAAGCTTTTTTAAAACTACATAATCGCTTATCTTTGCATCCGCAATTGATCACCGATCATAAACGAACGGTTCCGTAGCTTAACTGGATAGAGCACCTGACTACGGATCAGGAGGTTCCAGGTTCGAATCCTGGCGGAATCACTTTTCTTTTTCTATCCCGTTTTTATTGAAGTGTGTGATAGATTGATTTTGAAAGAATAAACAATTTAGCGTCATGTCTAAAGTGTGTCAACTTACGGGTAAGCGCCCGATCACGGGTAACAACGTTTCTCATTCTAACCGTAAAACAAAGCGTAGATTTCTACCTAATTTACAGAAGAAACGTTTCTATATTCCAGAGATGAATGAATGGGTAACTTTAAAAGTATCTACCGATGCTTTGCGTTCCATCAATAAGCTTGGAATTTATGAATATCTTAAAAGACAAGAAAAAAAAGGAGCTAAGATAGGAATTGAACTAAAATAAATTCACTATTCCATTCTTTGTTATAAAATTTAAAGTCCAATGGCTAAGAAGAGCAAGGGAAATCGTCAACAAATTATATTGGAATGTACAGAGCACAAAGCTTCTGGCATGCCGGGGACATCAAGATATGTAACGCAAAAGAACAAGAAAAATACACCTGCTCGTATAGAGTTGAAGAAGTATAATCCTGTTCTTAGAAAAGTAACAATACACAGAGAAATTAAGTAGATCATACTTTTTGCTAATTTGTGTTTCATTTCTTATTTTTGAAGAGTTAACATACTCAGAAAATATTAAATATTAAGTAAAATGGCTAAGGTTTCTAAGAACGCACGGGTAGCTCAACGTGCTGCAAATGCCGGGTCCGGTAGAGATCATGTTAAAGTGGTCAAATCCATTAAAGATCCAAAAACAGGCAAATATACTTACAAAGAAGTAATGATTCACAAAGATAAAGTGAAAGAATTCTTTGCTAAGAAATAGATTTCAGTTCAACTGAATTCAAAGAGGCTTTTCTCAAGGGGAAAGCCTCTTTGTTTATTTACAACTCCTACCCCAACCGATTTCAAAACTTGCAAAACAAAGCTCATGTCATTATTCGGAAAATTCTTCAACAGGGAAAGAAAAGACGATCTTGATAAAGGATTGGAAAAAACACGCAAATCTTTTTTCCGAAAATTCCAAGAAGTAGTCGTTGGTAAAGATAAAGTGGATGATGAAGTTTTAGATGAACTAGAGGCTATCCTTATAAGTTCTGATGTAGGTCTTGATACCACTGTCAAAATTATTGATCGTATCAATGATAGAGTCAAAAAAGATAACTACATCGGCACAACAGAGCTGAATGAAATTCTACGAGATGAAATTGTGCAATTACTTGCAGAAAATAATACAAAAGACCTAGAAGATTATAGCCTTGTTACTGAAACGAAACCTTGTGTAATCATGGTAGTTGGTGTAAATGGTGTGGGCAAAACCACTACTATTGGAAAATTAGCACATCAATATAGCAAGCAAGGTAAGAAAGTGGTGCTGGGTGCTGGTGATACCTTTAGAGCAGCTGCAGTTGATCAGTTAAAAATTTGGGCTGATCGGGTTGGTTGCGATTTCTTCAGTAAAGGAATGAACACTGATCCCGCCGCCGTAGCCTATGAAACTGTTCAGTATGCAGTCAATAATAATTGTGACGTTGCCATTATTGATACAGCAGGTCGGCTCCATACAAAAGTTGGTTTAATGCGTGAACTAACCAAGATTAGAAAATCAATCACAAAAAAGCTTGACACTGCACCGCATGAAGTATTACTTGTGCTAGACTCTACAACAGGCCAAAATGCCGTAGAACAAGCCAAACACTTTACGAATGCTACAGAAGTTACCGCCTTGGCACTGACAAAATTAGATGGTACTGCAAAGGGTGGTGTAGCCATTGGTATATCAGATTCCTTCCAAATTCCAATCAAATACATCGGAGTAGGAGAAGGTATCGAACAATTACAAATTTTTAACAAAAGGGCTTTTGTCGACTCACTATTCGAAAAATAGCCCAACTCTCAACCTACACTTTACATTAAAATAACGATTTATATCTCCTATTTTATACTGGAAAAAAAGGGAGTTTTGGTACCTAACCAAAATTCCCTTTTTTTATGCCAAACAACCACTAAAATGCGCCAAACGACGAATTAATAAGTTTGCAAGCTCTCTCACCTACTATATTTACACAAGTACTAATGAACAAACATCATCAATAAAATTTACACAATTGATCAGGTAATGATTTGGTAAACAATTTTTTATCGTTACCCAAAACAAACGTTCACATGAAACAAAAACTTTTAGTACTTGAAGATAGCCTCTTTATGAGGAGGTTCTATAAAAACTATCTTAAAAACTTTGAAGTGATATGTAAAAAAAATGGTAGAGAAGGTCTCCAATGGTTGATGGACGGCAATGTGCCAGACGGAATTATGGTTGATTATTCTATGCCTGTTATGAACGGCTTTGATTTCATTTCAAGTTACACTGCGTTTTTCGAACACCATGCGCCCATCATAATGGTATCTGGTGAGGAAGATAATGAAGCCATCATTTCCTGTCTTGCAGCAGGGGCACAAGATTTCATTCAAAAACCTTTTCATCCTAAAGTTCTTGCAATTAAAGTTGATAAATGGCTCTCTAGCCAATGCTATTGCAAATCCAAAAACATAAACTAATAGCACTCCAATACTAAATTCAAAACCTCTAACACGCTTTAAATAGAAACGAGATGAGACTTTATCCAAAAATTAAAAGGTTAGCGGATATTCTCGCAGCTAGCGCCATTTTATTATTGATTAGTCCATTTTTATTACTGGTAGCCATAGCTATCAAATTGGAGTCAAAAGGACCTATTTTTTACACCTCTAAAAGGGTAGGGAAAAACTTTGAAGTCTTTGATTTTTACAAGTTCAGATCCATGAAATCAGGAGCTGATAAGGAAATTTTAAAGATTAAAGATCAAATGAATCAGTATACTGAAAATATAGATTCAGTCAAAGCAAAAGCTATCAGTTTTGATGTAGATGAAAAGATAGAAGATCATTTTCTAGTATCTGATGAAGGCCTACTCATAGAATCAGATTATTTGAAAAATGAAATCTCAGAAGAGGCAAATTCTTTTGTAAAAATTAAAGATGATCCTCGAATAACTAAAGTTGGGCAATTTATAAGAAATACTAGTATTGATGAACTGCCCCAACTTATAAATGTATTGAAAGGAAATATGTCATTAGTAGGCAATAGACCGTTACCGTTGTATGAGGCAGAAAAGCTCACATCAGATGAATGGGTGAAGCGTTTTTCTGCACCTGCTGGTATCACAGGGTATTGGCAAGTTACCGAAAGAGGAAAATCAGGCGTTGGAGCTGAAAGTCGCAAAAGATTAGACATCGAATACGCCGAAAAATGTAATTTTTGGTTGGACTTATGGATTTTAGTCAAAACGCCATTAGCAGTACTTCAGAAGGAAAATGTATAGTATACGAAACTCAAAACATAACATACGCCATGAAACGAATTTTACCTATAGTCGCATTTATTTTATTGATTAGTTCTTGTCAAAAAATAGAGCTTCCAGAAAATGCAAATCAACCAGATTTGACAAACATATATGAAATAAAAGCACCAGATGACTTTGACTATTCAACTACTAAAAAGATAAAGCTTTCTTTGAAAGCAGTCAATAATGAAGGTAATGATATGGTCAGCCTACCGGTTAAAATTTATATTCCTGACGAAAACACATCTCCTGAAGATGGATC
>JAKVCU010000184.1 GCA_022448955.1 Saprospiraceae bacterium | reverse complement strand
ATAGCGACTAGTAATGAAACTATCCAGTTAGAGGTAAGTGATAATGGTAATTGTATTTCTATATGCGAGTATGCTATTGAAGTAGTTGTACCAGATGATATTTTTATACCTAATGTGTTTTCTCCGAACGATGATGGCAATAATGATCTGTTTATGACTTTTGGGCCTTATCATACATTGGTTCATATGAAAATATTTGATAGATGGGGAGGTCTGCTGTATGATGGTCAATCATCAGATGCATCATGGGATGGAATGAAGAATGGTACTTCATTATCCTCAGGGATTTATGTTTATCTCATCAGATATATAGATAATCGAACAGGAGAAGAAAAGCAAAAATCTGGGGAAGTACTTCTAATAAAATAAAGAAGGCTCCTTCCTTGTGGAAAAAGCCTTCTTATGCTAAATTTTTGTTAGACTTTTCTAAAAGAAAAGCTGGACAAAAATCCTAGTATCTGTAGTATTCTGGTTTGAAAGGACCTTCTTGCTGAACGCCGATGTAATCTGCTTGATCTTTAGAAAGCTCTTCTAATTCAACACCAATTTTTGATAAGTGTAAACGTGCTACCTCTTCATCTAGGTGCTTAGGAAGCATGTATACTTTGTTTTCGTAATTGTCAGAATTTTCCCATAACTCTAATTGAGCTAAAGTTTGGTTAGTGAAAGAATTTGACATTACGAAAGATGGGTGACCAGTTGCACAACCTAAGTTTACTAAACGACCTTCAGCCAAGATGATTACATCTTTGCCATCGATAGTATACTTATCCACTTGTGGTTTGATGATTACTTTAGAATCACCGAAAGTATCATTCAACCAAGCCATATCGATTTCATTATCGAAGTGACCGATGTTACAAACGATCGCTTTATCTTTCATTGCACGGAAGTGCTCTTCAGCGATAATATCTTTGTTACCAGTAGCTGTTACTACGATATCAGCACGTGGAACAGCATTAGACATACGCTTCACTTCAAAACCGTCCATTGCTGCCTGTAAAGCACAAATTGGATCAATTTCTGTAACGATTACGCGACAACCAGCGCCTCTTAAAGAAGCTGCAGTACCTTTACCTACATCACCATAACCTGCTACAACTGCTACTTTACCAGCCATCATGATATCAGTAGCACGACGAATCGCATCTACACATGATTCTTTACAACCGTATTTGTTATCGAACTTAGATTTAGTAACAGAATCGTTTACGTTGATTGCAGGCATTGGTAAAGTACCTTTTTCTACACGCTCGTATAAACGGTGAACACCCGTTGTAGTCTCTTCAGACAAACCTTTGATGTTTTCTACTAATTCAGGATGCTTATCCAAAACGATGTTTGTTAAATCACCACCATCATCTAAGATCATATTCAATGGTTGGCCACCTTCGAAAGCAAACAATGTTTGCTCAATTGCCCACCAAAACTCTTCTTCTGTCATTCCTTTCCATGCATAAACAGGGATACCCGCTGCTGCGATAGCTGCTGCGGCATGATCTTGAGTAGAGAAGATATTACAAGAAGACCAAGTGACGTCTGCTCCAAGCGCTACTAATGTTTCAATTAAAACAGCTGTTTGTATTGTCATGTGCAAACAACCAGCGATACGTGCACCTTTTAATGGCTTCGATTCGCCATATTTCTCACGTAATGCCATCAAACCTGGCATTTCTGCTTCTGCTAGTTGGATTTCTTTACGCCCCCACTCTGCGAGGGAAATATCTTTAACCTTGTAGGTTAATTTTTCTGTTGTTGCCATGTAAAACCTTTTTAATAATTTATAACCAACATCTTTGAGAAGATGTTTTGCTTTTCATTTGTATAAGGAAAAAAACTATCTAAAAAACGTTGCAAAGTTAAGAGATTATCTGCTCTTTTTCAATAATTTAACTTCGACCAAGGTGTTTGTCGGTAGTTCCGCATCATAACCAAAAATAATAAGGCAGAAAGGATACTTAGCCCAATTATTATTAAAGCTTTATCGGTTAGTAAGAAATAATGCAATGATCCTAAGAAACCTGCTAGAACCATTGTCATTAAACCTATTACAAATCCATCCCCTTTTTTTTGAATTTCCCAAGAGGCAGAAAAGGGTAAGCGTTTACTTTGAAAACTCGCTACAAATATTCCGATCAGCAAAATATTCACTCCTCCAAACATGAAGTCATCCAAAACTTGCGGACCCCATAAAGATAAGGCAACGAAGAACATAAAGAGATAAGCTGGAAAAAAGAATAGTAATGTCATGGCTTTAAATGCTCCTAGCATGATCGTTCCTGGACGATTGACTGGATGAGCATAAAACATCCATGCTGCATCACTTTGACCAGAATAAGAGAGCATATTGAGTGGAGTAGTCAATAATACAAGGCACAGATAAATCAAGATGACATATTGATGTCCTTCTCTCATTTGGCTAAGCCTTTCGGCCACGGTACCGTCTCCTTGTAGTACGATGTAGACGAAGAAAAATGGAACAAGAGCGATAGAGGGGTATACTCTGAGTTTAAAATCTCGACTGCGTTGCATCATCTTCCATGTCCATTCAAATGCCGCTTTTTCTATTCGATTACTAGTTAATTTTAGCGCAAGCCAGGTAGAAAGCGCAGATTTCCCGCTTGTCTTTACTTTTTTGGGCTTATCTGAATTACCACTTCCTCCTTGGGAAATGCTAAACATTCGTTGATTAAAATCTCTCGCAAAATAGGTACTAATAGCATACAGGGCTAATATTGGAGAAGTAAGGGCCAATAGACCTAGTCCGAGACTTTTAGGTGAAATTTGCCATTCTGCTAAAGTCGCCCATAAAGCACCTATCCACACTGGAGGTAAAATCCATGTGATTGGGGTATCCATTACATTGATATTCTCAACTACTGATTTTTCCACAATTCTTGGGAGTAAATAATAAACACCAAAAATGAGAATCGTAAAGGCAATCTGGAAATAGTTAATGGCTTCTTTAAAGTACTTAGTTGGAACAACCCTCAACAGGATGAGATAAACCAAATTGACTAAGAAGATCGTTAAGACGATACTAATCAAAACCTGTAAAACAAAGACAGGAAGGTAGGGAATACCAAAATATATGGCAACAAAAATAAATCCAGGTAATGCAAATGCAAAAGATAACTTTGATACATATAATAGGATATGTAATACTCTTGCCACTGTAATAGTGGAATCATTTACCGGACGAGGCAAAAGAATATAATTATCCCTTGGATCAATGAGCACTTCCGTGAAATCAGAAATTAAAGTCATCGCTAATACGACCATCCATCCAGAGAAATAAAGTACAAAAGCAGAGACCTTATCGTTAATAGCAGCGAACAATGCTAAAAACATTAAACCAAAAAAGAAGAATAGAGCCATGGAAAGCCAATCTTGCCCTTTAGCATTGCCTTTGTTATAGCGCTGATTGAACATACTTGGCCTACGGCCATCCATTTTTAGTTTGGCGTCTAATATAATTTCGAGTTGATCAGTATGGACATTCCATTTTCGGATTAATGGGTAAAATGTTTTTATTATGATGAGTAAAAATCGGTTCATGGCCTAATCTTTAAACGTATTCAAGAAATCATCTGCTAAATTTGAATAATCAGTTTCTCCTGTTAATTGAGAAAAAAGCTGCTCAAGGGTATCTCCTTCTTTCTGTTTTAGTTCTTCAAAAGTACCATCTGCTAAGATTTTTCCACCTCCAATGAGTATGATCCTATCTGAAACCTTTTCAACGGTATCCATCATGTGAGAGCAGTAAAAAATGGTTTTACCCTGTTGTGCTAGTCGATCGATGATTTCTTTGACCATAATTACTGCATTCGCATCTAGGCCAGATAGTGGTTCATCCAGGAAGATAATTTGTGGGTCATGCAGTAGTCCAGAAATGAGTAAGGTTTTCTGGCGCATACCTTTTGAAAAGGTATCAATTCGTTCATCTTTGTGCTCACCAAGACCAAAGAATTGAAGCATTTGAGTAGCTCTGGTTTCAATTTGTTCATCAGGCATATGGTGTAGACGACCGATTAATGTTAGGAACTCCATAGGGCTGAGTACCTCATACAATTCCGCATTTTCAGGTACGTAACCAATCATTTTTTTGACTGCTAATGGTTGCTCTCGTACATTAATACCGTTGACATGTACTTCGCCTTTGAATTGATTATCTAGCCCTGCTAGTATTCTGACAGTGGTAGATTTTCCAGCACCATTGGGACCGATATAACCAATGATTTGACCGGCATTGATATCAAGATCGATCCCTTTAAGCACTTGTTTGGAGCCATAACTTTTGAAGAGATTCTTGATGGTGATAATGGGTTGAGTATTCAATTCATCCATAGCAAAAAGGTTTGAAGTCTACAAATTACAGTTTGAGCACAACTTATTTATACGCTAATAACAAAATACAGATTGAATAAGAAAGTAAGTTATTTTTTGGCTTGAGTTGTAAAAAAATTAGATAAAATCTTTAACGAAATGGAATTGGCGATTTTGATACTTTTCTTTCTTGGCTTGCTTCCGCAAATTTTTTATCGTATTAAAAGGAAGACTCACTGTACTTGAATTGACTAACCAAGAAGGAAGGCTACCTGCTGGATCAGCATGGTTTTCGTAGACGACCTTAGTCCTATTTTTGCTAAGTGGGATGAGTTTCCAATAAGCAGTAGATTGGGTAATGCGGATTCGTTTTGTTTGAATTGGGTAGTAGCCCTCCTTGGCTGTAACTTGTACTAGGACAGATTGGTCTGCGGGGTCTTGAGTAATGAAAAATCGGTAAACTCCATCACGATCAGTAACCGGCCAAGGTGCATCAGTAACGATATAATTGATACATTCATTCGGTGCGACTTCTTGAAGTGTTTTTGCTTCAATTGCACCTGGAGACCAATCTATAAACGCTTTTATATCTAGGAAAACAGCAACAATATTGCTAAGACTAGCATTAATTTCTCCTTCGCCCTTAAATGCTTTAAAGTTAGAGTTAGGAATTTCCTGAGTGTAAATGATGATTCCTTCATCTTCTTTTTGTTTTTGCCAATTATTTTGTGAAAAACAATAAGACGCTGCTGGCAATAATAGGATTAAGATTAAAAATGAGCGCATCATCCATTTATTTTTTGTTCCACCATTTACCAACAGAACCAATAGGTTTATGTTCTGCCATTTTCGCTAAAAGTTCTCTAGGATTATCCGAAGTAATGACCATATCTCTATGGATATCTTTCAAGAAGTTTTCTTCATACATTTTAGAAAAGTGAGCGAGTAGGTGATCATAATAACCGTTTACATTTAAAATACCCACAGGCTGTTCTAATTGACGAAGTTGTACTAGTGTTAGGATTTCAAATAACTCATCTAAGGTTCCGTATCCACCCGGTAAGACGATAGTCGCATCGGATAGTTCTGCCATTTTGATTTTGCGTTCATCCATACTTTTAACAATATGCAGTTCGGTCAATCCATTATGGCATACTTCCCATTGGACTAAAAAATCAGGAATGACACCTACTACTTTTCCACCCTTCTCTAATACTTCATCTGAAATAACTCCCATTAAACCTACATTGCCAGCGCCATAGATTAGTGTAATATCGTGCTGTACCAGAAGCTGCCCTAATAGTTTAGCAGCCTTGGTATAAATCGGATCGGACCCCTTACTGGATCCACAAAAGACTTGAATAGCTTGGATCATAAAATAAAATCTAAAGGTTTTGAATAAATAAGCAAAATTAGTGATTGATAGGCTTTAAACAACTACTTGTAGCATTTGGATTTGCTAGGAAGATATTTGTGAGAAAAAAGGGGAATTATTCAATAAACAAGGATAAGCGGCTAGTCAAAATTGCTTGTATAATAAATTCCTGCCAGCCGGCAGGCACGGCGTCAGCTCAAAAATAGTA
>JAKVCU010000183.1 GCA_022448955.1 Saprospiraceae bacterium | reverse complement strand
CCAATATCAAGAATTGGTATATTAAATTTCTCTAATTGAATAGTATCTATACTCTCACAGCCTTCAACTGATTGTACAGAAACTGAATAAGTCTCAGGAATATTAGTAATAAAATTTGAGGACTGTTCATCTTCAAGTAATATCACTCCTCTGTACCATTGATAACTTTCATAAGAAGAGTCAATAGAAAATGTTATACTAGCATCCCAACAAATACTTGTATCTACACCTAAATCAACAATAGGTAAGGGCGCGACCTCCAACTCAATCCCATCCTCAAATTTACATCCATCCTGATTAGTAGCTATTAAAGCATAATCCCCTTCCAAATTGGTACTCAATACGTTCGTTGATCCCACCAGCGTATTCTGATTTAAGTACCATTCATAATCATAGCCCTCGTCTGGTACTTGCAATAAAATATCTTCTCCTTCACAAATGGTCGTATCTGCTCCCAATTCAATGATTGGTGGATCAGAAAAGACAATCACTATTTCATCTGTATTGGAACATGCATTATTATCGGTTACCTCTACAGCATAAGTTCCTGCTTGACTGACTTCCAAACTTTGACCATCTTCATTTAAAAGGTTGTTATTCAAAATCCAATTAAACATAGAAGCATCCGTTTGTGCATTTAGCGTAAGCGTATCACTTTCACAAATGGTGGTATCTGCGCCTAAATGAACCTCTGGCAACTCAAATACATCCAACACCAAAGTATCAGAAGTCGTACAATTAAATTCATTGGTCACTTTGGCAATGTAAGTTCCCGTTTGATCAGCAGATAAAATACTATTCAACGCTCCTACAAGCGTATTATCATCCAATAGCCATTCATAGGCTTCCCCTTCCTCTCCTGCATCCAGATTTATACTTCCACCAATACAAAAACTGGTATCCAAACCTAAATCGACCACTGGGAACGAATCTATACTCGTAAGAAATGTAGTGGTGGTTCCAATACAGCCCAGTGCATCAGTAACCGTCACAGTATAATTTCCTGGGCTTAATCCAGTAGCTGTGCTGTCCGCTAAAGTATTGTCGTGGGACCATGCGTAAGTATAAGGAGCAAGGCCACCAGTGGTCTCTAAGATGATCTGACCAGAAGCGGTATCACAACCGGGCAATTGAATTTCAAAAGGATCCGCTTCCACTAAGGCCACAAAAGGAATATTTACTATTTTCTCAACAGAAGATGTACACCCATTCTGATCTGTAACTGTCAAAACAACCGTATAATCAGTATCATATTCATTATAAGCTTGGAAATTGTTCTGCCCCGTATTTGAAGTATTATTGCCAAAATCCCAATCCCAAGCAATGATATTGCTTGTCCCATTGTTTATGCCAGAAAAGCTAACAAAGGTACTTCCACAAGGGTCTAATTGGAAAGTAAAATCAACATCTACCACTGGATCAACGATCACCTCAAATGCTACCGTATCCATAGAAAAATCATCCTCAATAATCAAACTCGCTGAAAATGTACCAGGTACTTCATAAAGGAAAGTAGTGTTTGTATCTGTTGACATTTGTCCATTCCCTGCATCCCAAGTCCACTGATTAATCCCTAATTCTCCAAATGAACTATCGGTTAATATTAATTCAAAAGGAGCGCATACTCTCAAATCTTGAATCGAATCGCCATTCATGGCAAAATGAGCCTCTAGAATGGGACATCTGGACTCGATAAGGGCATTTTCAAAAGAATAAGGTACCTGTACGACTTGATTGTTGTCATTTATAAGGGTAACATCAAAACTAGTGGGAGTTTCTATAAATCTGAGCTGAGCCGTACTATCACATCCAGGAAAAGCTTTAAAAAATAGACTAAAAATAGCCGTACTATCCTCCACTGTAATGCCATTAAATACATTTGGATCATTCCAACTTAAAGTCAAAACGCCACTATCGGTATTCAATAAATTAAACTGCGGAGGAACCAGCCCAAATAGATTAAGATGACCAATAGAATCAAAGGTTAAACTATCCGTATCCCATTCCATAGAAAATTGAAAGCCTACAACCCCTTCAAAGTTACTCACCTTTACAGGAACCTCAATAGGAACAGATGCTACTGCATCAACGGTATCCATAAAAAAGCTAACGGTATCAGATTGGGCAAAAGATTTAGATAGGCATATAAATATCAAGCCAATAGAAAAGACTATTTGTCGGAAATAAGGGTTCATGGGACTACAATTGTACTTAAATTTAAAAGTAGAAACAAGGCGAATTAAATTACCTTTACTCTAATGGCAGACCATTAAGTAAGCCATTTCTAAATTATAAAGGTACAAATAATAAAGAAGGGAAATGAGCATTTTTTATCGAAGTTGTTTGAAAATATATCTTACCATTTACAAACACTGTATGGAGCACCATATGCTTTTGCTTTTTCTCATAGTACTTTAGCTATTATTCTCGATTGGTAATAACTTTATTTTCAGCGATTCAATTCAACATTTTCTTTATGATCTAAAACTTGATGTAAAATAGCCAAAGAAGCATGTTTTCTCAAGCTTTTAGCATTTGCTAAATGCCTGTAGACTGCTTCTAAGTACTTCCTTATAATAATTGCTTCATCAAAGGCTAAAATCACCTTCTTTCTACCAGCTGTTCCCATTTGATCCTTTTCATGTGCACTCAGTGTACAAAAAAGTTCAACTTGATCTTGCAAACTCTGCACATCCCTTACCCTACACAATAGACCATTCACACCATGCTCAACGACCTCTTTACATCCCACAAAATCCGTAGTGATAATGGGTTTTGCCATGCTTGCCGCCTCTAATAATACCCTAGGTACCCCTTCTCCGAAATGCGAAGGCAGCACCACACAATCGGCATTTTCAATAAATGGCCGAATATCCTCCGCTTCGCCTAAATAAGAAATTATTCCAGTTTTTTTCCATGCTTGAATTTCTTGATAAGAAATACCATCCGGATGCTCCGGCACTACGAAACCTACCATCTGAAACTCCACATCTTTCCTTTTTTCTTTTAGTTTGCTTGCGACTTCATAAAATAAGCTTGCCCCTTTACTTTGTACCATCCTACCAGCAAAGAGGAATTTTATTTTTTTTGAACTTGAACCTTGTTTATATCCTGCTTTATACCATTGAATATTCACCCCTTCACTAGGCAAAACAAAAGGCTTCGCAGAGGAAAGCAATTTATACTTTCTAAAATATTGCAGATCATCATTATTCAAAAACCATACTTCTTTTGCAAGAAGTCCAGCTAATCGATATAGTTGGCGCAATATCCATGCAGATTTTTTTGCATTGGGGTCTCTCAATAATCCAAGACCAGTAGTAATAGCAATAGATGGGATACCTGATAGCCAAGCCGCTAGACTTCCATAAATATTTGGCTTCGCTGTATAATGAAAAATTAAATCCAACTGATATTGCTTATAAATTTGCTTTAATTGCTTAACTGCATGTAGCTCTCTAAAAGGGTTCTTACTGTAAACAGAAAGCTTAAAATGATGGAAACTAAAGCCTTCTGCAATTAACTTTGTGCTATAATGATCTCTAGGAGCAATAATAAGCACTTGAAAGCCTAACTCTTTTAATCTTTTGAGTAAGCCCAATCGGAAGTTGTAAGTATACCAAGTAGAATTGGATACTACGCCTATTTTTAGTTGTTTTTGTGTTTTCTTTATCATACTATTAAACTTGCCATTAGGCTTTATTCAACAAATTCGAGACTTATTAGGGTGTGAATAATTGGAAAATGTGGGGAGCAAGTTTGGGTTACAGTGAAATATGAGTTTTTTAATAAAATTTTCCAAATCTATATGCGACTTTAAATAAAAAAAGCAAACCTTTTTCAAGATGTGCTTTTCCTAAAACCTTATGGATATCATTGGCTATGCATAATCTGAATTGTACTTTTCTTTTATCTGCTGTGTAACTTGTTTGATCTCTTGTTCCTTTGATTTTGGATATATTACCAAAACATCGCCTTCGTCAATGATGATATAATCCTCTAGGCCTTTCATCACTAAAAGTTTATCCTTTGGCATCCGAATCAAATTGGAAGTACAATTTTCAATCACTACTCGCTCTCCTACCACTACATTTTCATTTTGATCTTTATCCGATTCTATATAAAGTGATTTCCATGTCCCCAAATCTGACCAACCAAAAGAAGAAGGAATAGTATAAATATTATCTGCCTTTTCCATTATCGCAAAATCGATGGAAATACTTGGCGTTTTAGGGTAATTTTCATCCACAAAGGCCTGTTCTTCAGCTGTATTGTAGCAGTCCGCTCCTTTGGAAAGAATTTCGTAAATCTTTGGAGCATATTTTTGAAATGCATCTAATAATGACCGCACTTTCCAAATAAAGATACCTGCATTCCAAACATAATCGCCACTTTTTAAAAATGCTTCCGCTTTCGCTAAATCTGGCTTCTCGGTAAATTGCCTTACCTTTTTTACCACTTCCCCTGAATCCTCATAACGAATATACCCATAGCCTGTATCTGGTCGATTGGGTTGAATACCTAGTGTTAATAGGGCATCATGTTGTTCTGTAAAGTTCAAAGCTTTGCCTAAAGCACTCAAAAAATTATCCTCTTCTAAAATAATATGATCAGATGGCGCAACAATTAGATTGGCTTCCGGATTGAAGTGCTGCAATTTTAAAGCGGTATAAGCAATACAAGGAGCGGTATTATTCCGTGACGGCTCTCCTAATATTTGATTGTCTGTTAAGTCAGGAAGATGTTCTTTTACTAAATCTCTATATATTTTATTGGTAACGACAAGGATATTTTCCTTGGGTACTAACTTTAAAAATCGTTCATAGGTGAGTTGAATCAAGGATTTTCCAACGCCCATAATATCCAAAAACTGCTTGGGTCTGCTTTCTCTACTTGCCGGCCAAAAGCGGCTACCAATCCCTCCAGCCATAATGGCCACATAGATATTTGATTTTATATTGCTCATATTTATTTTTTTAGCATAATTAGGAAACCACCTTAGTATTTGCCCAAGGTAATATTCTTAAAAGTATATTCTTTCAATATTTTTTGAAATACCTTTGACTTACCGAGTTCGACTAATCCTTCCGCATGAAATGCATGATGCATATCCGTCCCAAGGAAATCAATCATATTTGCCTTGAGCAGCTTTTCTGCCATTCTCTGAACAGCCTTTCCGTAGTGCCCCTGCAAAGAAAGTAAATTGAGTTGAAATAAACATCCTCTGTCTTTTAAGTCTTGATATTTCTTAATATCATTATTATAAAAGGAATACCTTTCAGGATGTGCTAATAGCGGTTGATATCCTTTGGTCTGTAATCTAAAAAGGTAATCATACAATTTTGGTGGTGCAGCAAAAAAAGACATCTCCACTAGAACCATTTTTGTTGATCCGATGGTTAAAATGTCATCTTTTTCTAATAAGCCTTCAAAATGATCATCCATAAAGTACTCTGCAGCAGCATCCACTTCAATACTAAGTCCATCCTGCTTCATAGCAGCTTTTAGCTGAGATAATCCTTTTAAAATAATATCGCTTGAATTAGGATATAATTCATAATAAATATGGGGTGTGGTAATGACTTTTTTATAGCCCAATTCGATGAGCTGTCGAAGCAAACGTATTGATTCTTCTAAACTCTTCGAACCATCATCTATGCCTGGTATTAAGTGAGAATGCATATCAACCGCTAAAGTCTGATATGCATTCTGAATATCTATCTTATTCTTTTTAAAAAAAGAAAACATTTTTTATGGTTTATGTCACCAAAGCAAGAGGCCTTTTTGGTAAATCTTTAAAAATCTTAAAATGCAAATCTGATTCAGGAAACAAAATTACCCAAATCGTTAGCAAAATGATCATAAGATCAGTGTAAAAAGAAATATTTTTTTGATACCATATCTCTAGAGCTCCTTTGTAAGGAGCGATATGTTGTTCATAAAAGGTATGCGGCTCCATATCTGAGGCAGAAATCAAACGCTCTTCATCTCGAAAAACAATTG
>JAKVCU010000182.1 GCA_022448955.1 Saprospiraceae bacterium | reverse complement strand
GGCAAATCCATATGCACCACTAATCGTACATCTGATTTATCTATTCCCATGCCAAAAGCATTAGTACTCACGATGATTCTGGTTTGCCCATTCATCCACGCATCTTGCTTTTTTGAACGTACATCTGGCGAAAGCCCAGCATGATAAAAATCTGCCTTTACTCCTCTTTTTATGAGATAATGAGCAATTTCTTTGGTCCTTCGCCGATTCCGAACATAAACGATTCCAGATCCTGGCACTTTTCGAATGATATCTAAGAGTTTACCGTCCTTGCCCTCTTCATGAAGAACAGAATAAGATAAATTATTTCTTTCAAAGCTTTTCTGAAACACATTCTCTTTAGAAAAAACTAACTTGTCTTGGATATCGTGCACAACTTCTGGCGTAGCCGTTGCAGTTAAAGCCAAAATGGGCACTTCGCCCAAAATGTCACGCGTATTAGCAATCTCCAGATAAGGTGGCCTGAAATCATAGCCCCATTGTGAAATACAATGTGCTTCATCTACGGCCAGTAAGTTAACTTTCATACGCTTTATGCGCTCAATGGCTAGGTCTGTGCTCAGTCGTTCAGGAGAGAGGTAAAGCAGCTTAGTTTGTCCAAAAATACAATTATCTAATATGCGATCCATATCATGATAATGCATTCCTGAATAGATGGCCTCTGCAGGGACACCCCGCTTTTTTAGGTTGTACACCTGATCTTTCATCAATGCAATGAGGGGAGAAACCACAATACAGACCCCTTCCTTGCAAAGGGCTGGTATCTGAAAGCAGATGGATTTTCCACCTCCGGTGGGCATAAGTGCAAGCGTATCTTTACCCTCCAAAACAGATTGGATAACCTCTTCTTGTAAAGAACGGAATGCTGAATATCCCCAATATTCCTTCAAAACTTCATGTGGCGTACGAATTAAACCGCTCATAGCAACTACAACTGAAAGGATAATAAAGTAAAGTTGTTACAAAATATAAATTACTATCTATCAACAATAGATAGAGCACCAAGGGTGTGAGCTTTTTGTGACCCCTAACTAAGATCACGAAACCCCAAAAAGCTTTGTTTTGGCGCTCAAGCTCTTACTTTCGATCGGCAATATACTTTTTAAATAACCTTTAGTGAATATATTACGAAAAAGTGATTTTTCTACTTTTATTTTATCATCCAAAAAATAAACACTCAAAATATCTAATGGTATATCCAAAAGGTTAAATATCGGCCAAACACTTCTATTATCTAACTGTTTAGCTTTCAAGTTGAATGAATTTGAATAATTTTTCAAAAAATACCCGTATGAAAAACTTATACACTTTAATCACTTTATTATTACTTAGTAATTTTACTTACAGTCAAACTAATCTTCTAGTTACCAATCCAGAAGCGGATGCTATTATAAAGGGTAATTATGATGCTGCCGATTATCTACCAAGTAATTTACTCAATCACCCAGACGATGCCATAATGGCTTTATTGGAAGGAGTAAATCCAGACTCTTTAAAAAGTTATTTAGAAGTTTTAGCATCTTTTGGTAATAGAAACACAGGCTCTGATACCATAAGTAATAGCTTTGGCATGGGAGCAGCTAGACGTTGGGCTTTCGCCAAATTCGAAGCCTTCTCTGCCCAAAACGAAAATCGGCTCATTACCTCCTACTTCCAATTTGATCAAGACGTTTGTGACATGAGTCGACATAAAAATGTACTTAGCGTACTCCCTGGGATTGGACCACAAAAAGATCAAATTATCATCGTAGAAGCACACATGGACAGCCGCTGCGAAGATGACTGTGATGTAGATTGCCAAGCAGAAGGAGTAGAAGATAATGGGAGTGGCACTGCTTTAGTGCTCGAACTGGCAAGAGTTATGGGACAACTAGCCTTTAATCGTACTGTCGTTTTTATGGAAACCACAGGTGAAGAACAAGGCCTAGTAGGCGCTAACGCATTTGCAGAATACTGCGAACAAGAGGATATCGATGTATATGCTGTATTCAACAATGACATCATTGGAGGTATCATATGTGGAGAGACAGCCTCTCCTCCCGGCTGCCCTGGCTTAAACGATATAGACAGTCTAAATGTGCGTATTTATTCCTCTGGAACGAATCAATCCATTCACAAAGGCTTAGCTCGATTTACAAAGCTAGAATATGAAGAAAATATCTTCCCCATCGCACCCGTACCTAGCGTGATTAACATTATGACTCCACAAGACCGAAGTGGTCGTGGAGGAGATCATATTCCATTTCACACTAGAGGTTATGCAGCAGTTCGTTTTACGTCTGCTAATGAGCATGGAAACGGCAACCCTTCCACACCTGATTACCATGATCGTCAACATAGCATGGAAGATATATTAGGTATTGATACTGATGGTGATAATATCCTAGATAGTTTTTTTGTTGATTTTAATTACCTCTCTAGAAATACTATCATTAATGGAAACGCTATGAGCATGGCTGCCCTTGGACCTATTACACCAAGCAATGTAATGGCTGAAGATGTGGATATCGGAATTCAACTAAGCTTTGAAGATGAACAAGATTATGGCGTTTATCGTGTTGGTCTTCGTGGTTTTAATACGAATGATTTTGATACTTTAATCACAGTTAACGAAACAGATCTATTATTAGAAGACCTTCCTACAGGTGCTTATTATATCTCTGTTTGTTCGGTTGACAGTAATGGTATTGAAAGTCTTTTCGCTAGAGAAGAGTTGGTAATTTTCACTACTGGAACAGAAGAGTTTGAAAATCCTGATAAAGGGATTACACTACTCCAAAACTACCCTAATCCTTTTGATGAAGCCACAGTGATTGGGGTTCAAGTAATGCGTCCAATATCTTATAAAAGAGCTGAAATTGTGGTGCATAATCTAGATGGCAAGGAACTTGTACGTTCTCCCATTAGTCTTAGTATAGGAATGAATGAAGTGATGTACGATTATTTTTCGCACCAGTATCAACCGGGTACTTATGCCTATAGTTTAGTAATTGATGGAAATGTCTATGAGACCAAGCGTATGATTTACGCGTACTAAGTTATAACAAATAGTTGTTGGTTGTTGGTTAAACTATGAACTGACAACTAACAACGATTAAGCATTAACTAAGTTAAGCTTTTCATAATATTGTCGTCCTCAAAACAACTGAGTGAGCTTTACACAACAGATCAACTTTGGAATCAGTTGTTAATAAAGAATTTGACAAATCAACAAAACGAAGCTTCATGCGCATGTATTTCAAATTTAGTTTAATGGCTGTTTTTGCATTTTTCTTTTCTTGTACCAATGCCAATACAACAGCAAATAAGAATCCTTCCACCAATGAACCACCACAAGAACACATTGAGGTAGCTAATGCAGATATAGCTCCTACTCCAAAACCAATTAAAAAAGAAACAACCAACAACACAAAAGAAACGGAAATTAGCAAACCTTCTAAACCAACGCTAAAAGAGGTAGTTGTAGAACAACCAACTGCCCCCATCAAAGTGACTAAAAAAATTCAAACAGAAGAAAAACCTCAAATAACAGAAGTCACTACTCCTCCCTCCTTTTCTCATAAAATTTGGGATGAAGTACTTAGAAAGTATGTAAGCAGCTCTGGAAAAGTCAATTACAAAGGCCTAAAATCGAATAGAACTCAATTAGATACCTACATCGACTTGTTGACTCAGAATAGCATTCAAAGCAATTGGTCTAGAAAAGAGAAAATGGCTTATTGGATCAATGCTTACAATGCATACACTGTAAAACTTATCGTAGATAATTATCCAGTATCCAGCATTACGAAGCTGCATGGCGGTAGTCCTTGGAAAGTTAAATTGGTTACGCTTGGAGGAAAGAAATATTCTCTTGATCAAATTGAAAACGAAATCCTCCGTCCACAATATAAAGATGCTAGAATCCACTTTGCAGTAAATTGTGCTGCAAAATCCTGTCCCCCACTTTTAAATAGAGCTTGGACTGCCGATAATTTAAATCGTAATTTTGAACAACAAGCTAGGCAATTTATTAACCAGCAAATATTCAACCTTATCTCTGCTGAGCAAGTTCAAATTTCAAAAATTTTCGAATGGTACGCTGTAGATTTTGGCAATATCATTGAATACTTGAACAAATACTCTGACACTAAGATCAACCCTAATGCAGAGGTGACTTACAAAGAGTATGATTGGAAGTTGAATGAGTAATTTTGAGCCAAAGAGACTCTGTGATAGAGGAAACTTATTTCAGGAGTAGTACTATCAAAGTATTCCCCTCACAGTCTACAGTTGTTGTAAGAAAGAAGTCATTTCATCTTGAGCAGAAAGGTTTAGTTTTTTGCGTAAGCGGTAACGACTCATTTCTACGGATTTTGGAGAGATATTGCGGATACTAGCAATATCTTTAGTGGATAAGTTTAAACGTAGCAAACCACAAAGTTGCTTATCAGTAGAAGTTAACTCTGGGAATTGTTCTGTTAAACGATTAAAGAAATCTTGATTGACCGTCTCGACATTCATTTGGAATTCGCGAATGTCATCATTTACCTTCAAGTGATTAGAAGTTAGGATTAGTAGTTCTTTAATTTTATCCTTTCGAAAATCTACATTACTAGAACTATGAATAAGGTTTAGGCCATCGTGTATTTTCTGGGAGAATTCATTTTTTCGTGCGATATCTAAGGCAAAATTGGTAAGATCCTTTTGCTTAAAAGCAAGTTCTTCTTTTAGCTTTTTACTTTCTAAGCCTTTGTTCTCCAGTTTGCTCTCAATTAGTTGCTGCCGAACTTGATTTCTAGAATAGAACAAAAACACCAATCCCACTGCTGCCAATAATCCAATGATAGAAACTACCAATAAAAGACGCTGAAAACGTTGATGCTGCCTCAATTCAAAAATTTCTTTCTTCGTTTCTATTAATGCTCTTTCTTGTTTCTCTGTTTCAAATTCAATGAGTAACTCCGCAATCTGAGCTTCTTGTTCTCTACCAAGGAAAGAATCCTTCAATATCGAGTACTTTTGATAATATTCAAGTGATTTATCAGAAATGCCCATTTTCTCGTAAGTCGAAGCAATTTCCTTATAGATATCATAAACTTCAGCTAAGAATTGCTCTTGCTTTGCCATCACGAGACTTTCATTGAAATAATCCAGTGCCTGGTCATATTTGTCCATTTTTCTATGGCTCAACCCAAGATTCAGTAGGGAAATCACCTGCCCTCTGAGCATGCTGTATTTTTCATTTAGCTCTAGTGATTTATGATAATAAACTATAGCCTGTTCAGGAAGTCCATCCTGTAAATAATGTTCACCAATATTATTAATAGGAGTGGCGGATTCTTTTTCTAGATCATTTCCTTCGAAGATAACTAAAGCTTTCTTAAACTCTACCAAACCGGCATTTCTATCTCCTGCTCTTGATAATACAACACCTATAGCATTAGTTAATATCCCCTGCCAACGGAGGTTATCCACAGATTTGTATAACTCTAAGGACTCTTTGAAGAAAGACATCGCTTTCTCAAAGTTATCTAGATAATTATGAACATTCCCTAGGAAGAAGGCAGACCGAGCTTGTAGTTCAGGATTTTTTAAATCAATTGCCTTGGAATTAGCTTGTTGAAAGTGATCTAATGCTTCTTTTAAATTACCCAGATCGAGGTAAGCAATACCAATATTCATTAGGGCATCAAAATAGCCGTTTTGATATTCAATACTTTCTGCTAATTTTAAACAGCGTTCTCCTATTCTAATTCTTTCTAAAAGCGAAATGCTATCTGATTTTGCCGATTGATTCAGACTATCAATCACAGCAGGCGTCACCGTCCCAATCTGTCCAATAACAGGAAACAGTATAATATGAAAACATATCAATAGGCAGATCACTTGCTTCATGCTGTTTATTCAGGCTTTGTACAATTTAGGCGATTCTACAACAAAGTAAGGATATATAATTGCATAGCGAAATTACGCCAGTTAAAAGTGGAATAATACACTAAATCTGACCAGCCTTATTCAACAAAAACCTCTTATTTTAACGCATCAAAAGCACATCTCCTTTAAGAACCTTGCTAATTTGATCGCTTAATATTACTTCGACATAATAGATGTAAATGCCTGTAGGCATCTTTTTACCTCTTAATGCTCCATTCCAAGCATATCTAGAATCTCCTATAGACATGTTATTAGCCTCATGAACCAATCCTCCCCAACGGTCGAATATCTTTAAAGTCACTATCTTAGTATTCTCCTCTTTTGAATAGATCTCAAATAAATCATTGAAGCCATCATCGTTTGGTGAAAAGGCGTTAGGAATATAGATATCCTCAGAAATAGAATAATTGATAAAGGTTGAATCAATAGTAGAACAAGATTCT
>JAKVCU010000181.1 GCA_022448955.1 Saprospiraceae bacterium | reverse complement strand
AACTTTCCTATCGTCAGTTACTTATAATTTTCGAAGGGACAATTTTATTATACAAGCAATTTTGACTAGCCGCTTAGCTTCCTTTTATATTTATACAACCAAGCCATTATCAATGGATGCTCGCTGTGCCTGCTCCTTTCGGAATACGGATATTCTCTACTATTTCCTGCACTGCTGGAGGAGGAGGAGGGGTTATTCTGGAAACGACCAGGGAAATGATGAAATTAACAAGCATAGCTACCGTTCCAAACCCTTCAGGAGATATTCCGAACCACCAAGAAGATTCAGGAGGTTTTTGATCAACAAACCAACCTAATTTGTAAATTGCCATATAGGCGAACATTAAAGTAATGCCTACGATCATTCCTGAGATTGCACCTTCTCTATTCATACGTTTATCAAAAATACCCAGAACAATAGCGGGGAAGAAAGATGCAGCAGCCAAGCCAAAAGCTAATGCTACAGTGGCAGCGACAAAATCGGGAGGGTTAATACCAAAATAACCCGCCACGAGAACGGCAAATAATGCTCCTAGTCTTGCCCACATCAATTCTCTTTTTTCAGAAATATTTGGCTGAATTTGCATTTTGATTAAATCTCTAGAGATGGCGGTAGAGATGACCAATAGAAGGCCAGCAGCAGTCGAAAGTGCGGCAGCAAGTCCTCCAGCAGCTACCAATGCAATTATCCATGCGGGGAGCTTAGCAATTTCTGGATTGGCGAGTACCATAATATCCTTATCAATGCTCAATTCATTTATTTCAGCATTATTTACGTACTGAATTTTGCCGTCTTTATTTTTATCATTAAACTTGATGAGTTCTGTTTCTTCCCACTTTTTGAACCACTCTGGCATACTGGCATATTCTGCATTGCTAACAGTATTGATGAGGTTGGTGCGAGCAAATGCGGCTATGGCAGGTGCTGTTGTGTAAAGAATAGCAATGAATACCAAGGCATATCCTGCAGAAATTCGGGCATCTTTTACTTTGGGTACTGTGAAAAATCGAACGATTACATGTGGAAGCCCAGCTGTACCCACCATCAAAGCAAATGTGATGGCAAATACGTCGATCATTGATTTATTTCCGGAAGTATATTCAGCAAATCCTAAATCTCGATGCAAAGCATCTAGTTTGTCTAACAAGGCCATTCCAGATCCATCGCTTACCTCACCTAAGAGGCCTAATTGAGGAATAACATTTCCAGTCATGGCGAAGGAAATAAAGAATGCAGGGACCATATAGGCAAAGATTAACACACAGTACTGTGCAACCTGAGTATAGGTAATGCCCTTCATACCACCTAATACGGCATAAAAGAAAACGATGGCCATACCAATATATACGCCATATTCAATCTCGACTTCTAAGAACCTTGAAAAAACGACGCCTACGCCACGCATTTGACCTGCAACATAGGTAAAGGAAACTACAATTGCACAGACGACCGCTACGGTTCTCGCTAAATTGGAATAATATCGATCACCAATAAAATCAGGAACGGTGAATTTGCCAAACTTTCTAAGATATGGTGCCAGCAATAAGGCTAAGAGCACGTATCCACCAGTCCATCCCATTAAGTATACCCCTCCATCATATCCATTGAATGAAATAATACCAGCCATTGAAATGAAAGATGCTGCGGACATCCAGTCTGCTGCTGTTGCCATGCCATTGGCAAGGGGCGGTACACCTCCACCTGCTACATAGAATTCGGCAGTTGAGCCAGCTCTTGCCCATATGGCAATGCCAATATATAGGGCAAAAGTTAAGCCCACAATAATAAAGGTCCATGTTTGAACACCCATGATTTATCTTTTTTGATTTTGTCGAATTGTTTTGCGTAAGCAAAAAGGATTCAATTACTCTTCTACCTTGTATTTTTTGTCAAGTTTGTTCATCCAATTGACATAAACAAAAATGAGGACCACGAAAACATAAATAGAACCTTGCTGAGCAAACCAGAAACCAAGTTTAGCACCACCTACTCGGAAATTATTCAATGGTTCTGCAAGGAAAATACCTAATACATAGGATGCTACAAACCATATCACCAAAAGGATACTGACATAACGTATGTTTTCTTTCCAATACTGTTTTAAATCTGACATGTTCGTTCGTTTTGTTAGAAAATGACTAGAACTTAGGTGTAGTTAGCATTGTCTAAATATTTACATATTTGTATTTATTAATATGTTTAATGATGAACACCTAAATGACTTTCTTTAAAGTTTTAATGATTTCGTGGTAATCATTATTGGCAAGCGAGTAAATAGAGTTTTTTCCATCTCTTTTTACGATAACTACATTTTTATTTTTTAGAATGCGCAGATGATGGGAAGCGATGGCTTGTTCAATTTTTAGTTGTTTATAAATTTTTGTAACAGTAAGCCTACCACTGCTAAATAATAGATCAATTATTGCTATACGTATAGGATGAGCGATTGCACGTAAGGTCTCAGTTGAGTCTTCTAAAAAATCAATATTAAAGTGGGTTTTCATCTGAGTGCATTTTTGTACAACTAATGAATGGTTTTCAAGTACTCACTTCACATAGTTGTAAAATGATAGATCTAACTATTTTCAAAATTGGAGAGCATTGATTGGGCTGTAGCCCGCTGAGATGATCTCTTTATTTCAAATTAGTTATTGGGCTAAATCAGGTTTAACTCACTACCCAAAATAAAAATGAGTGAAACATAATTTTTATGCCTATTTAACATATATAAATATAAAGATGTAATTTTTTAAATGTTACCAGTATTATGATATTTTGATATGATAATAAGAATTGTTTGACCAAAAAAGGCATATTTTATTTCTGGGAGCCTACTTTAGGCATTATTCTATAAGCATCTCTTAGTTACTTTTTAGTACTATTATCGAAACTGTGATCTAAGGAGTTGCTCAATAAGTTAATCCTTTAAGTCTATCCAGTATACTGTTACTGAATGAGATCTATCTATTAATTAGGATCACTACAGATAAGATTTGTAGACATTTATTACTTGACTATTGGCAGTGAAATTATTCCATCAGACTAGTGCATATAACAAAAAATGACTTTGACATAAAAAAAAGACGAATCTAAACGCCAAGCTACAAGGTTTTTCATTCATTACTAAAATCTAGATATTAGCTTAATAACTGAACCCAACAACCCATGGCAAGAGGATTATAGTATTCTTTTGAATATACAAATTACCTTATAAATAAGAACTACTAAATAGGTCAGGCCTATCACTAGCAGACGACCGATTAGCGGACTATTTATTTTTTCTGTCCTAAAACCTTAAATTCCGTTCTTCTATTCAGTTGATGTTCCTCTTCAGAGCATTTAGTACCATCCGAACAACCATTGACAAGCTTGGATTCTCCATAGCCTTTGGCCACTAATCTATCTTTTGGAATTCCTTTTTGCTCTAACCATTTTACTACCGCATTAGCTCTTCTTTGGGATAGCTTTTGGTTGAAACTTGATTTACCTCTTGCATCGGTATGAGAGCTGACCTCAACGACTAAAGTTGGATTATCGGAAAGTAATTTATATAGTTTGAATAATTCTGGGATACCTTCTTTTCTTACGGAAGCCCTACCAAGATCGTAATAAATATTCAAAAGATAAGGGATGGATCCATCATCTTCTTCTTTTAAGGAAACTTCAAAAGTTTTTACTTCTGTTGCTTTTTCTTTATATACTGGAGGCTCTGTTGTGGCGATCATAGGAGCATCCTCTTCGATCAAGAAAGGCTGTAATGCTATCTGTACGTCAAAAACCTTTGGACTATCGCCTTTTGTGCAGAATTCCTCCTCTAAAGTTTGTGCAAAATAATTACCTTTTTCTGCTCTTAATTCGTAGCAGCACCCCTCTTGAATTGTAAATTCAAATACGCCACTTTCGTCAGTAACAATTGGTCGAATAGTGTTGCACTCATCTGTTTTTAGTTTGAGTACGGCACCATCCAATGGTTTATTGGTTCTTTGATCATAGACGATTCCTTTGATAAGTAGTTGCTCCTCTGGTTTCAGCGAGATATTAACTTGAAGGGTATCTCCTGATTTAGCATCATCTGTACATATTTCTATGCCTTTCGGCAAATAACTCTCAAGCCCAGCAGTAAAAGTACAACATTCATTTAAACGCATTTTTAGCTGCACTATACCGTTTTCGTCGCTAACTAATGGGCGCAAAAAACAATCATTTTCTATAGAGACATTTGCCAATGGCAAAGCTGTTTTTTCATCTTTAAGGGCAAGCTGCAAATAAGCATCTGTTCTGAAGAAGCTGTATATATCGTCTTGTCCTAGGCCACCTACTCGGTTAGATGTAAAGAAGCCATAGTTATCGTCTTCACTACTGACTAGCCCAAAGTCATCATAAATAGAATTAATGGGGTAACCAAAGTTTTGAACTTCATCCCATTCGTTTAAGCTATTTTCTTTAACAAAATAAATATCTTGTCCACCAAGGCCAAAATGGCCATCAGAAGAAAAATATAATCGTCCTGAAGGATGATAATGCGGGAATAATTCATCTCCAGAAGTATTGATTGCAGCACCAAGGTTGATGGGTGGCGCCCACTGGCCATCGACCTTTGTACTTACGTAAAGGTCTTTTCCACCGAAACCACCAGGCATATCAGAGGAGAAAAACAAACGTTTACCGTCAGGACTTAGGGATGGATGTGCAACATTGTAAGTATCGCTATTAAAAGAGAGGGGTTGAAGATCGGTCCATTTATCTGTATCTATTTTTTTTGCAGAGACGATTTCTAATCTAATGATATTGGACTTACTTTTTTTGGTTTTTCTACTACGGGTATAGAAGATTTCTGAATAGTCTTGATTAAAGGCTACAATCCCCTCATGCAATCTTGAGTTTAAACGCTTAGAAAACTGATCTGCCTCCCCAAAAACAAATTGTAGTCCCTCTGCAGTTTTATTTAGTTGAGCATCGACATAAAATAGATCCATAAAATATTTGACTTGGCCATCCAAATCAGTAACTTGGCCAGCACGGTTGGACGCAAATACTAATCCATTATCAAAAAAAGCTGGCCCCATATCTTGCCGATCAGAATTGAAGTTGGTCGTCCGTACCTCTACTTTCCCTGTAATCTTGGACATTAATTCCTGCTGATAAGCACATGCATTTAATAATATATCCTTTCTTGGATCATAAGGTCGTAGGTTGAGATACTCTTTGAACCAATACTCAGCTAAGTTGCACTTGCCATTTCCTAGTAAGATTTGACCATATGTAAATTTCTGTTCTGGAGTGGAACTCGGAGTAGTGACAATCTGTGCATACCAAAATTCTGCATTTTTAAAGTCATTCGTTTTTTGGTATGCCTTGGCGAGTTGTAATTTTGCTTCTGGCAAATCATATTTTTCAGCAACCTCAGTATACAAAGAAATTGCTTTAGGATAATTCAATGCTTCCATGTAGCGCAAGGCTTTACGCATTTTAGCACTTTGGGCATGAATACCCGCTACACTAAGCATGAAGAGTAGTATGAATAATCTGATTTTCCCCATTTGATTTTTTTGTCAACATCAACTTTTCAGCGATGCTTTTGGTTTGTAGTTATCACAGTTTGTTTATTTCTTGTGCATATTATCAAAATCATTCGGTCTACAAATGTTGTAGAACTATTTATATTTTCACTACGGCTTAAGTAGTTGGGCTAGAACCCGTCAGCCTCTGGCTGAAATTAGTAAAATAAAATTCAGCCAGAGGCAGACTGGTTTTAGCTTTCGTTCAAAAATCATGCGCAATTTTTCTATTGTCTGTTTCTTATGATTTTTGAGCTGATCATTTTATTGTATAAGCAATTTTGACTAACCACTTATGTTACGGCCTGATTGCAAAAAAAATAAGCTGATCCTTACAAAAGGACACATTAGCTACTTATAAAATGTAGCATTAAGGTAGGTCGATGAAGGGATTTCTATTTGTAATTCGTTCTCTTTCTTTATAATTAATACGGCGTAACTACTACAAAGTTACGATTAAATTAATAAATAGTTGACAATGGAATGATAGAACTTTTAATCTACTATTTTTTTTTCGAAAAATAGCTTTGCGTGTTCTTTGAGCTATTAGCAAAATTGCAGCCAAAGGCTGATCGGCTTGAGTGTGTCCAAGAATCGTACAATACATTCTTATCGCTAGTAATTTAGTATTTATTCTGATCATTTCATATAGCTTTAATGACCGATAATTTATTCATTAAATGATAAAATGGAATGGCTGAAATTAGAGGTTCATTTGCTATAGTTTTGCAAAGCTATTGATTTTTGTTCAACTTATTTTAGATTCATATTGGGGATCTTCTTAATTCGTGTGGCCATCTACTATTGGCCATAATCTAAATCTGCTGATTTTAAATTTCTGAATGAGCACCTAAGTAGTAAGCCCGAAACCGTGCCTGCCGGCAG
>JAKVCU010000180.1 GCA_022448955.1 Saprospiraceae bacterium | reverse complement strand
AGGCGTAAACTACTTCAAGTAAGTAGATGTTATTTATTGAACGACAATGATCTTAGTACCTAAGAATTTTTTATTTTGAAATAGTTTGACAATGTAAAAGCCATTAGGCAGATGGCTTCTTTTAATCAGCAAACGATTTCCAGAAAGGTTTGTAAAGCTTTTTATTCTGCTTCCAAAGGAATTATAAATATGTAATTCTATTTTTTCTAATTGGATTTTGGTTTCAAAAATTGCTTCTTGAGTAAAAGGGTTTGGGAAAATATCAAAAACATATTCTGTATCGATTTCATTGGTTCCCAAAGCAATACAATGATCTTTAACTTCAGATTCAGAATTGCATCCATTGCTATTCAAGCTGATGTTGGCCGGGCCAAGCTCTTCATTCAGATACTGGCAAATATTATCTAGGGAACAGAAGGTTAGTTCATCGCAATTTAATAATGCCAAGTATTCTATCTGGTTAGCGCTAATATTATTTAACCCTTCAAGGCTGGTTAATATATCATTGTCTAGTATATAGATTTGGCCACTAAAGGTTTCTATCGAGGACAGACCCGTAATGTCTGTAAGACTTGCATTATCCAATAAAATGATATTACCTCCCACGCTATTTAGCGTGGATAACTCGTCTAGTTTTTCCAATAGTGGACTGTTATCAATGTATATATCTCCACCTATCATTTCTAGATTATCTAAACCTTGTAAACTTGTCAATGAAGTATTTTCCCAAATTCGAAGATAACCACCTATTGCTGAAAAGCTTTCAAATCCTGACAAATCGTTTAGTAAATAGTTTTCTTCCAACCATAAATTTCCAGCTAAGGTGCTTATATTATCAAGTCCTACGATATCCACTAAATTATTATTAGTTCTAAATTCAATATTGTTTCCTATGTAAGCCAGATTGTCTAGTCCAGCAGTACTTGTAAGATCTCTGGTTTCCCATATATTAAGAGAACCGCCGATATAGGTAAGTTGATTTAGGCCTTGTAAATTCTCAATTGGGCCATGCGGCTCGTCTATAGTAACATTACCTCCAATATAGGTTAGATTTTCCAGCCCCACTAGAGAGCTTAATTCACATTCATCACATATCAATGTGCCTCTAATTGAATCAATTTGTGATAGGCCAATATAATCAGTTAAATCACCTGATGTATAGGGTAAGCGAAGTGTACTCGGAAGGCAGGTGCAGTCTGGATACTCAATAACAAATTGCTCCAGATCATCACAATTGTAATATGAGGGAAAACCTGAGCTCGGACAGCCCTGTGAGTAGCAATAAGATATCGATAAGATGATAAGAGATATCATCAAAATATTTTTCTTTGAATTCATACTACGAGCTTGAGGATCATCATTGGAATAATGAGACACAACTATCGGTATAGCTGCCCTACTTTCTGAATAGAAAGAAGAGTCAGGCTATACCTTTATGTAGTTGTTTATAGTTTTACCCATTTTATAGTCTTAGGTGCATAATTACCCACAATTACTTTAGCATAGTAAATGCCAGCACTAAGATAATCTAAATCGACATTTATGGTATGTTGTCCTATGTTCAGTTGATCATACTTTATTTGTTTTAAAGTTCTGCTATTTTGATCATAAAGTGTAATATTCACTTCTGCAGACTCCTCCATCGTTAAGGCTAAATTAATACGGTTAGAAAAAGGATTTGGGTAGCTAATAATCTGAAAATTTCCTACAGTAAGTTTGTCAGTATTTACTAATATATTAGCTAGATTCGGGCTACCGTGAAAATTAACTGGCGCCCAATTTTCTGCTAGGCTATTGTCTAAGTCAGGTGAAATCAACTCTAGAGTGTAACCTTCGCCATTAGCTAAAGTTGGCCAAGGTGCATCTGGCAAATAATATACTTCATCGACTAGTGCTTCATTAGCATCATACAATCTTACAGCATCTCCTTCACTCGATAAACCAAAGTCAAAATCGCCTACCACAACAGATTCAATATTGGGGAACTCCGATAGGAAACGAGTTGTATCCCTTGTTAATATCAGGAATCCATTCGCCTCAATTATTGTTTCTTGAGGAAGAATAAAGCTATGGCTATCATCATCATCCTTCATCGTCCATCCTGATAAATCGAGATTATTTCCAGATGAATTGTACAATTCTATCCAGTCACCCGTATCAAAATCATCGGCAGCGTTATAGTTGATTTCATTGATGATTATAATTGAATCACCTAGTTGAACATTGTTATTTGGCTCAATAGTTACTGTAAACCTATATTCACAAATCGCATTGGTATCTTGAATGACAAGATTATAACTGCCAACAGCTAAGCCATAGAATTCATTTACATTCACAAAATTCTGGCCACCATCAATACTATATTGGTATGAGTCACCACTAGCATTAAGATTAACAACAATTGAACCATCGGCAGATAAAACGTCAGTAGCATTTGTAGATATTATTTCTATACCATCCAATGAGCAGTTCTCAATTAAAATAGTTTCTTCATAAGAGCAAAACCCTACAGCATCATTGATTACAATTTCGTATTCTCCGGGAGCTAAATTAGAGAAGGAGTTACTTTCCTGAAATGTGGTTCCACCATTTATACTGTATAGAAAAGGACTAAACCCAGAGTTAGTGTAGATTGTTATGACACCATCGTTATTTATTGCATGAGTGATGTCTATTTCAGCTGTGATAGTACATCCAACTCCATTTGGACAGAGTATTTCTGTGGCTTGACTACCGAAATCACCATTATTGAATAAAATTTCATCACCGTTTGCATCAAGAACTAGGAAATTGCCCTCTCCATAATCGCAACAAATTCCGTCTCCATATGAATCATAAACATTCAGTGTAAAGCAAGAGCTGTAATTCAAGCAGATATCTTGTGTAAAGGTTTCATTATTTCCATCAACATCTCCGCTGGCAATGATCTGATTTGCTTTTTGGTCGAATAGTTCCCATGTAGTTTCATCAGCATAGTCATCCGTATTGATGACAAGTGTAATAATGTCAAAATCAGAATCTATATCAGCAATTGTACTCGCTGAATTATTAGTATCATCCCCGTCTACTTGTCCATTCACGCTAAGTAGAGATAATATTATTTCATTATTTTCATCTTGTAGGTTCTCGTCAATGGTCAAAGCTATAATATCTTGACCTTGAGCAGAGATATTTACGGATTCCTCTACAATATCTACCAATTCATCATTTGCGAAAACTTGGATTTCTACTGCTGTGATCGTGTTGTCGCCAGTATTATCAACAATAGCATTGACTCCAAGAATATTATTACAAATGCCAGCGACCTCACCAATAGAGAGTTTAGCATCTAATTCAGGAATTTTACTTAAGATATAGTTTAGGGTATCGTTTTTTTCATATTGATCATCCGGATGAGTGAGAATACAGGTAATTTCATAACTGCCCATTTCAGAGAAATCCAGTGGTATCACAAACTCAAATTCTTTATTGTCAAATGGCTCAATAGTTTCCGATATATTTAAAGTTTCTACCGGCTGACTATCCACGATCAATTCGATATCAAAATTATTCATATCATTTAAGCCGAAGTTGCCAATTTTTACAGTCACAATTTCGTTATTCCCAAGACTCGATGAAGATATAGGTGATACAATTTCTTCTACACCTAGATCATTGTCAGATGTAACTTCAGCCCAGAAGGAAACCCAAGGCCTTGCCTGTTTAATAATCAGTTTATCTTCTGCTGTTACCTTGTACTCGATATCCATTGCAAAGCCTTCTACTCCCACTACATCGTATAATTCTGCGAACTCATTATGGATAACAGTGAGGTATGCTCTCATTTGATCTAAGTATTCTTGATCCATGACTAATTCACCTTGACTTACTAAGTTTGATAATCTCAATACTAAGTATCCTCCACCTTGGTCGGGATTTTCATACAATAAAATCTCTTCAGGTACGGAATTAGGATCAGGATTAGTGATCAATGATTCCCCCACTTGGGTGTTGAGATAAAAGGTGTTTTCTGTTTCGTAAATCGGATCAATACTGATACCTACCCCATTTGATTTTTCATTCTGATAGTTAGGGTGACAAAGTACACCCATTGCTGCTAGGAAATGATCAATCCTGTAAAAGTCTCTTTCTTCATAGGCCCTAAAATTCCACATACTTGCGTAAACCTGTTTGATGGATTTTGAAATATGTCCTTCATCTGGATATTGTGTTTTTGATGTATACAATCCTGCACCACTGAATCCAGGTAAGTCTTCGTTATTAGTGCTTGATCTACATCTTACGGGAGTTCCCTCAGGGAAATCATCATGCATAGCTTGTAATTCATCTAACATCCATTGAGGCATTGAAGCATTCTTAATATCTTCTCTGAATTTTCCTAATCGTTCAATTCTGAAATTTATATCTGTTTGGAAGGTGGGATTGTCGATCATAACTTGGGCTTCTTCATAGAAATCATTAAATTTCATGAATTCGTCATAGTAGTAAAATGGAACTCCAAAACCATCGGGTATAGTTGCTTCTGGAAAACCGAAGGTCCTCATCGTCGCTACGTTTGAACATTTTGCTCCAAAAGCAGTCGACATTTTAAATTCGATATCGTCTAAAGGTAGAATTTCTGTAAAGCTCAGATCTCTCACTGGAAATTGAGGTTCTGTTGGTCTGAGTGCTTCATACCATTTGTTGACCTCATCTAATGTTGCCTCTCTTATTTGATAAGTTTCATTTTCAACTTTATAATAAATATATCCTCCTAATAGATTGGCAATGGAAGGAATAGAAAGAGGGTCTTTGATATAAGCATTCGGTACATTGTCTTGAATGGCTCTTAAATTTACGTGGGACAGAGGTGTTTGAATAACAGAAGTAATGATTCCTCCTACTCTAGGAAGAGAATTTGGTAGAGCGTCATACAGAACAATATCTCTGCTACTCGGCGTCTCATTTAGGTCTTCCATATGTCTGAAAAATCCATATCCTTCCGCCTCATGGAAAGGTATATAATCAATTTCAGCAAAAACGTCAGATTCTAGGAGTACATCTATTCTAGTGTCTATAAACTCATCTTGATAATAGTCAATATGGTCATCTTCATCTGCTTGACCGATGAAGTGGTTCAAGTTATTTTGAAGAAAAGGCATATTAGCCGCCAATAATTCATACACTTTTTGAGTTTCTTCAAAGTTAAAGGCTTCTCCAAAAGAAAAATTAAATGAATAAGTTCCGATTATACCTCCAGGGAGAATTACATTTGGATTGAAAACGATTTCTCCAGAACTATCATCACTGACTACATTAGCATCAATGGCATCCCAAAATCCTGCGTGAATAGTATGTGTGTTACTATTGATAAAATATACCTTTGGTTCCGAGGTGTTTATATCAAGAATTCCAAATTTGACATACAGTTGATCATCTAGGAAGGGTGCCCATGGAACATTATTTACTGTAGCTAATTCCATGAAAATTTGAGAATTTGGAATAGAGGTGGTTCCATCTACAAAGTCTATAGGAGCAGCAAAATTTAAAGGAGCATTAGTAGGCATATTATTGAATTCTGTTATATCATCAATGCCGTCTCCATCATAATCATCTGGAGATGCTATGTCATGTTGAGTTACGGTATAATTTTCTAATGGATAAGCACCGGCAGGGTCCATCATGACGATCGTTCCATCAACGCCCATTGCTATTACAGTAGCCCAGTTGAAGTTAGGATTGTGCTGTGCATGTAATATATAATATTTATCAGCTTGGGATTGGATAGACAATTGGGCTTGGCCATTGATACTTACCGAATAGTTATCTATAGGGATTAGTTGTGCGTAGTTAAAAAAATGGAGGCAAAGAACAAAAGCAATAGAGAGCGTTAACCTTAGAGTCATAGTATAAGTTTTTGTTAGTTATTTGTTATTTTTAATTTAGTGGTTTTTTTTTCGAATAAATAAATTGAAGCAAAAAATGATATAGGTATGTTAAGGGAAAGACAATTTTTCGACTTTTTTATCTTATAATATAACTGTTGAAGTCCAACTAATTGATACTGAGTAGTATTTTTTTACGACAAAAATATCTAACGGAAATATGCTATCAGCAAATATGATATGGTAGCATAAATTGAACTTTCACAGACTTGAATAAGAATTAATTTTTGATTTGCTAAAAGCGATTCAAATTATATACGAATATTTTCTAGGACAGCGTATTGAAGATCGACAATCTTTGTCAAGTAATAAATATAAGTTAAAGACTTACGGATCTTATTGATTTTAATACTTGATCAACTATTTTATTCACTGTAAAAAAGTTAGCAGTTTGCGCGAGAATTATTCTGTTTTTTGCCTACGTATAGATATCTTGCTTGTCTACTTGAAGCAATAGTAACGAGGGGGTATAACAGCTAGAGGGTAACGTACTAGCTGATTTTATTTGAATACCTGAGATGAATTTACCGAAATAAACTCAAAGTTG
>JAKVCU010000018.1 GCA_022448955.1 Saprospiraceae bacterium | reverse complement strand
TATAAGTAACTGACGAGAGGAAAGTTACGCATGGTTTTTGAAGGGACGCTAAAATTTTATTGTACCAATTTCAGCCATAGGCTGACAGGTTCTAGCCTAACTACTTATCATCACAAAAAGTTTTAGTATAAGTAGCTGCCCTTATACTGAACAGCCGTTTTTATCCTTTTATAATAGTTTTTTCAATATTTTTTTAGATTAAGCTTGCATTATCAATAATAATGCCATAATTTTGAATAAATACTTCAAGAGCAATCCTCACTTCTATTTTATCAAATACTATCTTCACTAACAATATTGCTTTATTTTTTTTAACTACACCTGAATAACTGTCTATCTAAACCCCTTACAATACTCAATAAAGATAGAATGATTCATTTCTTAAATACAGGTTCTAACACTAAGCATTTATTTTGATTTTTATTCTCTGAGCAGAAATAGTTAATGACCTACTCAGAAAGATTCGAGATCATTTTTTGCAAAGCTATTTAAGCACTTCACGAATACTTTATAACCCAATAGGCAAAGTTTAAAATTATGCTTTTTAAATACGTCTTTAAATTCAAACAATCAGCCCATTGATTTGGGTTATGTATACCGTAACACAACACTAAACGTACAATTTTGCGTAGCGAATTGTTGATGGAAGCGTCCTTCCTAACAATTCGTATTTCGTGAAAGTTGCATCAGCTTTTACACTGATAGAGTGTTTTAGCAAATAGCGCACTGAGATGCGGTATGGAATGCAATATTTGCTTGTCTTCAGGCGAACATGAAACACATTTACCAATTTTACAAACGTTACGACATGACCTACTATGAGACAAATTTTGCTCTTATTATAGTTTTATGTTTATTTTTTTCTATTCCGGTTTATAATCAAATTGCAAATACTACAGAATCTAAGATCAAGCACGTAAGTGGAGTTTACAAAAAGCCTTTAAACGCGCAAGTAACCCCCACAAAATATGACGTTCACTTATCCGACCGCTTTGGTAATATCTTTGTAGTTGAAGAGCTACAAGCAAATTCAACTGCTGATTTTTGCGAAAACAACAGTCATTTTAGGCTAGTTTTCGAAGGCGGGGTTACCAATGCTGAGCGTCAGACTATTTGCCAAGTCTTCGCGGACTTGTCCTCCCAGATCGACGCTCAGCGAGGTAACATTCTAATTAAAGTGATCAAGCAACCATTGGCTGAAAATGTAATTGCTGCAGCTTCTCCAATTTATTTGGAAAAGCCCAATGACACATATGGAAGTATTAATAATAGTTTGGTTTGGGATTTAATCAATACCAAAGCTGACTTTAGTACCATACTGCCTGAGTATTTTGTAGCAGGGGTGTTAAGAATTAATGAGTTATTACCTCCTGGTGAAAACTGGCATACCATTGATATGGATAGTAGTGCATCTATAAATGGGTTATTATCTATTGATGATAATTCTATCGATTTATATACTGTGGCATTGCATGAAGCTCTACATATCCTCGGGTTTGCTTCTCGGATGATGCAGGATGGCTCAGCTTATCGAGGAAGCTATTCCAGATGGGATCGCATGCTTTTTGTAAAGGATGAAGACTTAACAGATGATAAGTTCTACGATGCACCTATCTTATCTCAGTCTAATACCAACTGTCATCAATATGAATTCAACTACAGTCTTTTTCCCGAAATGCCAAGCGATATACACAATGATTGCACCAGCGAAGAAAAAGCATTTACTATTAGATTTGGAGATATGGATGGGGCGATTATCAATGCCAACTATAATTCATTGAATTTTAGCCCAGATGCAGAAATTAGAAATATTTTAAGCCACATCAATCAGGATTGTGAAGATGGTAGTCATGTCATGCACTATAATATTGCAAATGGTGAACATCGAAGACTTATGAGTGATGTGGAAAAAGAAATATTAAGTCAATTAGGCTATTCCTTTACCGATTTTGAAATGAGTTGTGATGACTGTGATTTGGTAGCTGTAGATGATGAGCTGCTTGCTCACTCCATGCAGTTTACGATTACGGCTAGCAATTTATTACTAAATGATGTACTCCCTGAAGATTTTGACGCTTCTTCTTCTTTAACACTAGATTTCTCCTGCGGGGATGCACAAATGATCGATATTCAGCCACTTAGCAATGGCTGGCGGTTGCAAGGCCTCTTTCCAGGCCAAACTTATCAGTTCTGCTATACCATCACAGGCTGTAATGCTGAATGTGATCAGGGTATTGTTAACATTACCTATCCGCCAAATTTTGATTTACTGCCAGTCTGCGAAGATGCAGCTTGTGATGGTGCAGATTTATTTTGTTATGGTGATTTTCAAGATTTTGAGCCTGGTTATCATTATGCCTATTATGCTCAGATGGGTTTGGAAAATTGCCACTTATACAATACCAGTTATTTTAACTCCCCAGATCTCATAATGGAAACTAATGAAAATATTTATGCTCAAGTCATTAACGCGGGCTCTAATATTGAAATACTAAGCATTCCATTAACTAGTGCGATTCAGTCAGGATGTACATTAAATATCGATTTTAATTATAAAAGGGGCCTTGGTTCTTCAATACCTACTATTCAGGTTTTTGCGACAGCAAAAGAACCATGCCAGACAGCCAGTATGCCTTCCATAAACCCATTCGAAGAAACAGACTATCACTATATACTTTCGGAAGGTATTACTGCTGTTCAGTATTACTGGAAAGATCATCAACTGACTTGGGTCAATAACACTGATGAAGCCATAAACTATATCACTTTCATCAATATGAAAGAAGGGAGTGGTATGAGTAAATTACATCTAGATAATATTTCGGTAAGCGCTGACTGCGGACAGCAGCTCAGCATAGCGCAAGACGTGGAGTCTGCTTGTATCGGTACAGAAGCAGTCATAAACTATGAAATTTGTGCACAAAATCTTCAGACTTCTACACAGATACAAGTACAACTTGATCTGCCCTTCCATTTGGGTATTCATCCATTAAATAATGAAATAACAGGCTTTAATTTAACAGAGGAAGCAAGTTGCCAAGTGATTGCTATGGTATTTGAAATTGAAGACTGGGTTCCTGAAAATTCTATCTTAACTTTTGATCTAATTTTTAATGCTCCTAACTCTTGTTTTATCGATGGTAATGTAGTTCAGTCTTCTTTAAATCTTGAGAAATGTTGTACCACACCAAGTGCTTACTTTAATGCTTCTGCAAATAGTTGTGGCCAGATCACTTTTAATGCAACGAATGAAGAAAATACCACCCATTTTTGGGATTTCGGAGATGGTAGTTATAGCACAGATATCCACCCCACACATCATTTTTCACAAAGCGGAAATTTTACCATCATACACACTACTACTAATGAGTGCGAAACGAATACTCTACTAAAAGTGGTAACAGTAGAAGAATGCCCTGTTGAAATGGTCTGTGCTTGCCCAGAAGAAGGATTCAATATTGATGCTGGTGAAGGAACTTTGTTGAGTACTTTGAATCTTCCATCCATTATTAATGGAAACTGTATAGCCATTAAAGGTCATTTAATAGTAGATCAAGATTGGACAATTCGCTCTTCTGAACTTAGAATGCAGCCAGCTGCAAAAATTACCATATCACCTTACACCTGCTTAAACCTCTATAATAATGAAGAAAATGGAGGAATTCATTCTTGTGAAAATATGTGGAAAGGTATTCAGCTAGAACCTCAAGCTAATATCAAGCTGATCAATTCTATTATTCAAGATGCCCAATATGCTATTCAAACAGCACACGAATCTAGCTTAATTTTTGAGAACGCCACATTTGATCGCAATTATATCGGTATTTATGCTGCTTTAACAGCTTCGGAAGTACAGCTAATCAGAAATAAATGGATGAGTGGAATCACTTTTTCTTGCTCGGATGAACTGCTACCTGCCTATGATGGACAATACCCATTGCCAAGTACCATTACTTATGCAGCACTGTCATTGGAAAATGCAATCTTGGATATGAGAAGTATCGAAGATGATCCAGTAGATAATATATTTACGAATATTCAAAATGGCATCATCGCCAAAAACTCACAATTCAAAATTAGTGATGCGCGATTTGAGCATCTCATCGGCTATTCTGGCAATGCAGCTCAGCCTAATCAATTATCAGGCGTAGGCATTATTCTTGAAAATAGTGAACTGTATATTCAAAACGCATATTTTGAAAATATTGATCGTGCCATCCATTCTAATAATTCAACTACAACTATTAAACAAAATACCATTTTGAATAGTACAAATGCTATCGTTATCAATGGTGGAAATGACTTGGTGAATAGAGTGGAAGATAATAACTTAGATTTCTCAAATTATGGTATCTATATCTCAGGGACAAATCACCCTGACAGCTTACTGATCTTAAATAATGCTATTCAGTCAAATACATATAGCTCTACCTATACCGGTAGAGCTATATTCTGTCTTGGTATGTCGCCACTTGGAACAGGAACAAAAATGATAGAGGGTAATGAACTTATACTAAATAATCGTGCCAATGGCATATCTGTACTGAATGATGGTGGCTACAACATTAGCAACAACTTCGTAGTCTACGATCAAGTAAATTTGAGTGGTTATAGTACGCCATCAGGGATTTCGATGGGAGGGTCTTATAACAACTATTTATATAACAATAGTGTAGTTTCAAATAACTTTTCTACGAAAGTGAATGGCTTTTTTATCTCTGCTGCAGTGAACAATACCTTCTGCTGTAATCGTACGGATAATACTCGTTCTGGATTTGAATTTTTTGGAAACTGTGTACAAACCAAAATTCGACACAGCGAAATAGGCACTCATAGGATTGGCTTAAAATTGGGCTATGGAACAATGATTGGCAACCAAATGACTAGTGGCAATCGTTGGGTAGGTACTTATGCGCAGTATGCTGCACGCCACTATGGTAATGAGACAGAAGTAGAGCAATCACAATTTTATGTAAATACTTCTGATTGGGAATATTACCCAGAAAATGCTGTTTATTCTAATGTGCCTAATTGGTTCATAGGGATGGCTTCATCCGTTTCAGAATGTTCCAATGATGAGCAGTGCCAAGCGTTTAATGTTGGCCAATCATTGGCCTCTGATTTGGAAACAATACTTACCAGCGAGGCAAGCTTTAACACTGATACAGATATAGTGCATCAAAATGAAAATGCACTAGCATATTACGAACAGCTCACCAAACAAAAAGATATTACCTCAACAGATCTTGAGGCTATTCATGCAATAGCTAGCCAATGTCCCTTACAAGGAGGCTTGACAGTCTACAAAGCTAGAGCAATTTATGCTTTATGGGCTCCTTTTGTAATTGAAGAGGAAGTCTGTCATGTAGAGAGCAGGGACATAGCCTTCCCTAAAAGTAAGCTTCATTCACTTACAACAGTATTTCCAAATCCAGCTAGCACTTTCGTGCAAATAAAATCAACTCATAAAAATGCTACCTGGGTATTAACCAATGGGCTAGGTCAAGTAGTTATGAAAGTACCTTTAGAGGAGGTATCTGAGGTATATGATCTAAATATAACTCATCTGGATAATGGGTTTTATATGTGGTCTATACAAACACTAGATACTGTTTTGGAAAATGGCAAGCTCCTCCTGAGCCATCCATAGGTTGTGCGTAACAGTTGTATTAATATATTCTTATTTTAAAGGGCTTATCTTCGGATAAGCTCTTTTTGTTTTTATTACGGATAAAAACTGTAAATTTCGGTAAGAAAAAAGAAGTAAGTGCGATGAAAAGAATGGCCAGTACCGATTTGGTGAATGAAGGTTTGTGTTGATCAAATATAAAATAATAGAAAGGCTAGTCTATAATAAACCTAGCAGAAACGATGGTCATAAGCTTGAAGGCCTCAAAGGTATACTAGATAGAAATTTAAAATAAATGAATAAACAGAAAAAAATAGCAGTAAATGCGCTAGTATCTGCAGCTATTTTCTTGCTAAGTACAATGAATGGTTTTGCACAAGAAAGATTTCGTTGCCGTAACTATGGCATTCAAATTGGCGTATTGCCTACGGGAAAATTAAATGCGATAACAGATGTAAAAGGTGTAAAGGTTGGCCAAGTGACCTTAAATATTAGTGATCATATTCGTACTGGAGTGACGACTATTTTACCTCATGATGGTAATATTTTTCAAGAAAAAGTACCTGCAGCTATCTTCATTGGAAATGGTTTTGGCAAACTAGCTGGCTACTCTCAAGTAGAAGAACTAGGCAATCTAGAAACACCAATCGTATTAACTAATACACTTAGCGTTCCCATTGCTTGCGATGCTTTAATCGATTATACGCTTACGCAAAAAGCTAATCAGGAGGTGCGCTCGGTCAACCCATTAGTAGGCGAAACCAATGATGGAAGCCTTAATGATATTCGAGCTCGATATATTCAAAAAACACATGTAATTGATGCTATCTTAAAGGCAAAATCTGGCAAAGTAAGTGAAGGTAATGTCGGGGCAGGTACTGGTACTAGATGCTTCGGTTTCAAAGGTGGAATAGGGACGGCTTCCCGGCAGCTACCTGAAAGTTTAGGCGGATATACCATAGGGGTATTGGTTCAAAGCAACTTTGGAGGGGTACTTCAAATTGATGGATACCCTGTAGGACAAGAGCTGGACCAATACTATTTCAGAGACTATCTGCAAGATGGTGCAGATGGCTCTTGTATGATTGTCGTCGCTACAAACGCACCACTGGATGTCCGAAACCTCAAGCGATTAGCTAAGCGGGCTATGCTTGGCTTAGGAAAAACAGGCGGCATTGCCTCCAATGGAAGTGGTGATTATGTTATTGCATTCTCAACAGCGGAGCAGCTTCGTATTCCATATCGCTCAGCTACACCTTTACTCGAACAAAAAGTCTTAGCTAATGCAGGTATGTCGCCATTATTCATGGCAGTGATCGAAGCAACAGAAGAAGCTATTATCAATTCACTGTTTAAAGCAGAGACGATGACTGGGAATGGCAAAACAATAGAGGCTTTGCCCATTGATAAGGTTTTGGAAATTATGAAAAAGTAAGATGAACTACCCAAATGTTGGAATCGTTATCTTAGCTGCGGGTGCAGCGACTCGGATGGGGTATCCCAAACAATTATTGCAGATAAATAATGAGAGCCTCATTCATCGAATTTGCCGAAAGGCACTGAGTGTAAATGTTGGTGCTGTAACCGTTGTGCTTGGCGCAAATTCAGCACAAATCGCTCCAGAAGTAGCTGATCTAGCTGATCTACACATTGTTCATAACCCTGATTGGAAAGATGGGATGAGCACTTCCGTGCAAACAGGGCTCCGTGCTATGCTCAAACTACCTACTAGCCCAGAAGGTATCCTCTTTTTGCTAGTCGATCAGCCTTTTGTAGAAGAGTCAGCAATCTTAGCTTTTTTGCATGCTTTCGCAAAATATTCTCCACTACTCTTAGCTGCCGATTATGGCAAAAAAATAGGTGTTCCAGCTCTGTTTGCCTCCTCCATGTTTAACGAATTAGAACAGCTTGATGGGCAATTAGGGGCACGAAAATTATTGGACCAATATCAAGCAAAAGCGCATCGTATTCCACTGCCTAAAGCTGCTTTTGACCTAGATACCCCAGAAGATTGGGAACGATTTAAGGAGCATTATCGTATGAAAAAGTAAATGGTGAATTAAATGAGCTCGATAGATAATACGAAAATTACTTATAGCGTCGGCGACTTAGTATACGATGCAAATATTTATGATGGAATGAACACCCATCTCAACGACTTGCCCTTTTACAAACGTTGGATGCCTAAGAATAAGAATGCAGCAATCCTCGAGCTTTGCTGTGGAACAGGAAGATTGACGCTGCCCTTAGCAAAGGATGGGTACAACATCAGTGGAGTAGATTTTACAGCATCCATGCTGGCGCAAGCTAGCCGAAAAGCAGTGGAAGAGGGATTAGATATTACCTTCATTGAAGCAGATATCCGGACCCTAGATTTGTCAAGGCAATATGATCTGATCTTCATCCCCTTTAACTCGATTCATCATTTATATAAAAATGAAGATCTATTTCAGGCTTTTCAGAGGGTTAAAAAACACTTGAAGGAAGGTGGTTTATTTTTATTGGATTGTTTTAATCCGAATATTAGATTCATCGTGGAAGGTGAAAAAAAGCAACAAAAAATTGCACAATATACTACTAGCGATGGAAGAGAGGTATTGATCAAACAGGCAATGCACTATGAGCATGAAACACAAATTAACCGCATAGAGTGGCATTATCACATTAATGGAGTCTTTGATTCAATTCAAAACCTGGATATGCGCATGTATTTTCCTCAAGCATTGGATACCTACTTGAGGTGGAATGGTTTTAATATCATTCATAAGTTTGGTTCCTTTGAAGAGGATATCTTTGACAATGATTCTGTTAAACAGATATTTGTTTGTCAGAAAGTCCCTTAAAATCATTAATTACCATCCATACTCTTAACTTAATGGGCTTTTCTAAATCCAAAAGGAGCCATTTCTTCAGAAGAGATCTCTTCTGTACTCACCCCTATTTGTCTTCCATTAATCGGGCAAAAGCATGGTTTTGTCAAAAAACGGATAAAACCATAGAAACTTTCAACTAATAAATAGTTTCCTGTGTTCTTTTGGTGTAGTTTTGCGATTGAATAGAAAATTATAATGGAAATCAAACAGCAGATTTTAACTAAGGCTGAGGCTTTATTTATGCGCTATGGCATAAAAAGTATCACGATGGATGACTTGGCTAGAGAACTGGGAATGTCCAAGAAAACGCTTTATCAGTATATCGATAATAAGGCGGACCTGATAGCCCAGCTATTCCAACTTCGGATTGATGAAGAGAGAGAAATGATGGAAACTTTCCAAAAACAAGCAACAGATGCAATTGATGAAATACTCCATCTAGCACGTTACATTATTCGCAAATTGAGGCAGCTTTCGCCAACGGTAGTTTATGACCTTCAGAAATATTACAGAAGTACTTGGAAGGAAATGGAAGCACTACATCAAAAACATGTGTATCATATCATTAAAGAAAATATCGAAAGAGGCATCGGCCAAGGTGTTTATAGAGATGATATAGATCCAGATATCATTGCTAAGCTATATGTCGGGAAAACTTCTTTGGTTGCGGATGAAGACCTTTTCCCGCTTCGTGATTATGACATCAGCGAATTATTTAAAGAGTATATGCTTTACCACCTGCATGGTATTGCTTCCGCAAAAGGTTTGACCTTGCTAGAAGAACATTTGGCAGAGTCAAACGAAGAAATGAATTGATCACCAATAAAACACTACTCATGAATTTTTACCAGCAGCTAGGATTACTTACTCTAGTATTCTTGCTCACGGCAAACCTGCTTGTCGCTCAAAAGCAAGTTACTAGTATGTCGCTAGAGGATGCCATCAGTTTTGCACAAGCAGAAACTGCTACGATTAAAGAGGCACGCATTAATTTGGCAGATGCAGAGCAGCAGATCATTGAGCGCCGTGCTTTTGGTTTGCCTCAATTAAATGCAAATGTTAATTATCAACGATACCTTGAAATACCTGTTCAGCCATTACCACAACAGTTTGACATCTTTGGTCCAATCGGAAGACCATTGCTGGGTGTAGCTGATGATGTTGGAAGAGAAAACTTCTCCGATGCAACGAACCAATCTCTTGATATTCTTAATAGCATTTTGAATATACCTGCTGGCGACGGGGTGTCTTTCTTTTTGAAAAATAACTTTACGGCCGCTATCAATTTAGATGCCATGCTTTTTGATGGTAGTTATTTCGTCGGACTTCAGGCCGCGAAAGAATACCGTAATTATGTACAAGTCGATTATGCTAACAAAATGCGTCAAGTTAAAAACCAAGTTGTTGATGCTTATTTGCCAGTACTTTTTATTCAAGAGAATATCGAACTTTTAGATAAAAATATTGATAACCTAGAGAAGTTATTCTTTGAAACGAAGGAGCTGTATAAAGCTGGTTTTGCAGAGCAGTTAGATATCGATCGCCAAGAATTGTCTTTGGCCAATTTGGCTACCCAACGGGAAAACTTAAAGCGTCAAAAGGAAAATGCAATGACCGCTCTAAAATTCAGTATGAGTTTTCCAATGAATGAAGCTTTGGTGATTGAAGACGATTTAGAAGAAATGGTTGCTATGCTTTCTAGTGAATATATGGTAGGGCAATATAATTATACACAGCGCCCTGAGTACCAGGTAGCTACTTCTGGTATTGAGTTGAATGAACTAAATGTAAAATCAAGCCGCTCTGGATATTTACCTTCTTTACGCGCCTTTGGAGTTTATCAACAGTCTTATCAAGGGAATAGTTTTTCTGAGGGTTTTTGGGCACCAGCTTCTTTTGTTGGTCTTAGCTTAAATGTTCCAATCTTTGACGGATTAGACAAAGAAGCAAAGATTCAACGCGCCAAGCTACAATTGGAATTGGCAGAGGTGCAACGCCAAGAATTAGGTCGTGCAATTGATTTAGAGGTAAGCACTTCTAGAAAAACCTACGAAAGCTCACTAGAGCAATACAAAAGCCAAAAAAGAAATCTTGAACTAGCACAACGTATTTATGATACGACTCAAATCAAATACCGAGAAGGGGTAGGGTCTAGCTTGGAGGTAACACAAGCAGAACAATCATTGTATAGTACGCAAAGTAATTATATACAGGCATTATATGACCTGATCGTTTCGAAAATGAATGTTGAAAAAGCCTTAGGTAAATAATTTTAAAAAATAATAACATCACATAAGAATGAAATATTTGATTCAATTATTAATGATATGCACATTGGTTGTGGCTTGCGGGGGCCCTGCAGGCGAAAAAGCATATCCGGAAGATTTAGCTGGCAAAAAAACTTTACTGAAAGAATTACGCCAAGAAGCAAAAGTGTTACAAGATCAAATCGTTCAGTTAGAAGGCGAAATTGAAGTATTATCTCCAGCAACAGAGAAAATACGACGCATAGTGACTTCCACAGAGGTACGCCGTCAAGGTTTTTCACACTTCGTAGAAATTCAAGGAAGTGTTCAAGCAAATGATTTAATCGCTGCTACTTCTGAAGTTGCAGGCCGTATTATACAGTTGAACGTAAAGGAAGGGCAGTTTGTAAAAAAAGGCCAACTAGTTGCCAAACTGGACTTAGAGCAATTAAATAAACAAATTGCAGAGGTAGAAAAATCATCAGAATTAGCGAATACTGTTTACGAGCGTCAAAAACGTCTTTGGGATCAGAACATTGGTTCAGAAATTCAATACTTGGAAGCAAAAAATGGAAAAGAACGTCTAGAAAAAAGCCTGGAAACACTTAGGTTTCAGCTGGAAAAGGCAAATGTTTATTCTCCTGCTTCGGGTATAGTAGAAAAAGTCATTACTCAAAGTGGCGAAATCACTATCCCAGGTGTGCCTATCTTCCAAATCTTAAACACCAGCCAGTTAAAAGTAGTAGCAAGCGTACCCGAAACTTACCTCACTTCCGTGAATATGGGAGAGCAAATTACAGTTAAGTTCCCCGCATTAAATTCAGAGCAAACAGCAAAGGTAAATCTAATTGGCCGTCAGATTGACCCTGCCAATCGTACATTCGCAGTTGAAGCTGCAATTAGTAATGTAAGTGGGGTATTCAAGCCCAACTTATTGGCCATCGTACTCATAAAAGATTATGCAGCAGAAAACGAAGTTGTTGTCCCTATTCAAACGGTGCAACAAGAAGTGAGTGGCAAAGACTATGTTTATATCAAAGACTCTAACCAAGATGGTGATTTCGCTAAAAAGGTATACGTCAATATGGGGAGAAGCTATAAAGGAAAGGTTGTTATCGAAAATGGTTTAGAAGGTGGAGAAGAATTGATTTTGGAAGGAGCAAGAGGATTAGTCGAAAACGACCTAATCCGTGTTCAGAACACTCAAAAAGAAGCAAATAATGGCTGAAAATAATAATAAAGGCTCTAGAGAGTTCTCATTGTCTACACTAGCAGTAGATAATGGAACGAGTATATTCATTCTTACTTTAATGATCTTAATCTTTGGTGTCTTTTCTTACCAAGCTACACCTAAGGAACAATATCCAGAAGTAGATTGGCCAACCGTATATATCAATACGCCTTATTTTGGTAACTCTGCGGCAGATATTGAAAACTTGGTTACTCGCCCTATCGAAAAGCAACTTCAATCAGTGGATGGTATTAAAGACATTAAGTCTACTTCTATTCAAGATTACTCTGTTATTACTGCAGAGTTTGAATCTGGATTGGATATTGATGATGTGGTTCGCAAAGTGAAAGATGCAGTAGATCTAGCGAAAGGAGAACTACCAAACGACTTGGATCAAGAACCTACTGTACTAGATATCAACCTCTCAGAAATTCCTATCGTTACTATCAATGTATCAGGAGAATATACCAATGATGAGTTACGGAAATTTGCAGAAGTCCTTCAAGATGATATTGAAGATTTGGATGAAATCAACAGCGTAGAATTGAAAGGCGCAATGGAGCGAGAGGTAAAGATCGATGTAGACCTTTTGAAAATGGAATCGATGCAGGTAAGTTTTCGAGATATCGAAAATGCCATTGCTATGGAAAATATGACGATGTCCGGTGGGGAGTTAGTTAATAATGATTTCCGTAGAGCCATTCGTGTAGTTGGTGAATTTCAGAATGTACGAGAGATGAAGAATATGATTATCAAAAGTGAAAACCAACGTCCAATTTATTTAAAAGATGTTGCTGATGTAACTTTTGGTTTTAAGGATCGCACAAGTATCGCTCGTTCAGACGCATTACCTGTAATTTCATTAGATGTTATTAAAAAAGCAGGAAAAAATCTTTTGGATGCATCTGATAAGATTAAAGTCATTGTCGAAGATGCCAAATTAAAACTTCCAAATGACTTGAAAATCTCCTTATTTAATGATCAATCAGTCAATACTCGCGATCAGGTTAGTAATTTAGAGAATAGCATCATTTCAGGGGTTTTATTGGTTGTTGTTGTCCTCTTGTTCTTCTTAGGTATGCGTAACGCTCTATTTGTTGGTTTAGCCATTCCACTTTCCATGTTGATGGGCATCATGTTTTTATACATTAGTGGCGTCACTATGAATATTGTGGTGTTATTTGCTTTGATATTAGCCTTAGGATTACTGGTAGATAATGCCATCGTTGTCGTAGAGAATATTTATCGTTATATACAGGAAGGATATACTCCCATCCAAGCAGCAAAATATGGTGCGGGTGAGGTAGCTTTGCCTATTATTGCATCCACTATTACCACTTTAGCTGCCTTTATTCCATTGGCATTTTGGCCAGGTATCATGGGAAGTTTTATGCAGTATTTTCCCATTACTTTGATCGTCGTACTAACTTCATCTTTATTTGTTGCTCTAGTAATCAATACTGTGATTACTTCTAGATTTATGAAAGTGGATGAGCGCGCAGAAGATATAAGTATTCGTCGCCGTAAGCGCCGTAATATTTTAATTGGGGTTGCTGCAATGATCGGCTTTGCCTTCGTCTTTCACTTTCTTGGAGTGTTATGGATGCGCAACCTTTTAGGGATTGTTGCTACCATAACATTACTGAACTTTTTCTTGCTACGACCTGCTGCTTTCTGGTTCCAGAATAAATTCTTGCCCATCTTAGAAAGCGGTTATGATCGATTTATTCGCGGTGCATTGAATATGCCAGGAACTATCTTCTTGGGAACTTTCGTATTATTATTTGCTGCGATTGGCTTATTTAGCGTGTTTCCACCGAAAATTATCTTATTCCCTTCTGCTGACCCACTTTACGTAAATGCCTTTGTAGAATTGCCTATGGGCAAAGATATTGAAGCAACAAACCGTATCATGAGTGAAATGGAGCAAAAAGTACAGGAGACCATCGAACCTTATGAAGGGATTGTAGAGGCAGTGCTTTCGCAGATTGGAGAAAATACATCTGACCCGAATGGACCACCAGAGCCAGGCTCTTCTCCGAATAAAGCACGTTTGACGGTTTCTTTTGTTCCAACACAAGAAAGAGAAGGTGTGTCCACCTTTGACGTCATGGAAGAAATACGCGAAGCAGTGAGTGGTTTCCCAGGTGTGAAGATTTCAATTGCCAAAAATATAGATGGCCCCGCAACTGGTAAACCCATTAATATTGAATTACAAGGAGAAAATATTGATGTACTCGCAGAATTATCAGAAGGAGTAATCACTTACCTAGACGGTAAAAATGTACCAGGGGTGGAACAATTACAGGCAGATGTTAAAATTGGTAAACCAGAGATGATTGTAAATGTGGATCGCGATGCTGCCAGAAGATATGAAATTTCGACCTATGATATTGCAAACGCTATTCGTACATCTGTTTTTGGAAAAGAAGTATCTAAATATAAAGAGGGAGAAGAAGAATATCCAATTTTCTTGAGGTTGGATGAGAAATATCGTTATGACATCGATAACATTTTGAACCAAAAGATTACTTTCCGCAATCCTGCTAATGGTCGGATCGCTCAAGTGCCAATTTCTTCTGTAGCAACTGTAGAGTACACTTCTACCTATAGTTCTGTAAAACGTAAAAATCTAGAGCGCGTCATTACCGTTTACTCCAATGTTCTAGATGGGTTTAATGCGAATGAAGTCAATGCAGAGTTAGCAAGCTTATTGGATAATTACCCATTTCCAGATGGCTATAAATTTGAATTCACAGGGGAACAACAACAGCAAGAAGAAGACATGAGCTTTTTGCTCGGTGCATTTGGAATAGCTATTTTTGCAATCTTCATCATTCTTGTTGCACAATTTAATTCCTTATCAGCACCTGTGATTATTGCATTATCTATCCTTTTCTCTACTATTGGAGTTTTCTTAGGATATACTTTAACAGGGCGTGATGTATCTGTTGTTTTCTCTGGCGTTGGTATCGTATCTCTTGCTGGCGTTGTGGTAAATAATGCCATAGTGTTGATTGATTATATCAATATCTTATTAAAGCGAAGAAGAGAGGAATTAGGTGTCGAAGATACAACAGACCTTACGAAAGTGGATATTAAAGAAGCAATCATTAAGGGGGGAGCTACTCGTTTAAGACCTGTATTGCTAACAGCTATTACAACCGTTCTTGGATTGATTCCATTAGCCATTGGTTTTAATATTAATTTCTTCACTATTATTAGTGATTTAGATCCAAATATTTTTATCGGTGGAGATAATACTGCCGTTTGGGGTCCGATGGCTTGGACGGTGATCTATGGACTCATTTTTGCTACCTTCTTGACCCTTATAGTGGTACCAGTTATGTTTTGGTTAGCCTTTCGACTAAAAGTGGCTTTAAAAGGGGCATTTAGCTCAAGTGCAAGTAATGTTAAACAGTCAACAATGGCTAATTAAAATTAGTGGAACATTTTTTAAGTTTTTTTTGACTGTATTTTTGTTACGAAAGCGGCTTAGTCTTGTTGATTAAGCCGCTTTTTTTTTTAACTTATTAAAAATAATCTAAATAACATATTTTTTTTAACTGAATTCGTAATTTTATTGTTTTTACTTGCAAAGTATTGACTATCAGTCCATAACAATTCGCTATCTACTAGACTGTGTATGTATAGCTCATATGCATTTAGAGCGTGTTTTTGACGAAAGCATTTTGCTATAAGAAAAAATGAGTGTAGTTGTAAAATTGTATATAGTTGAGTTGTGTCAAGGTTTTGAATGTCACAAAAACTAAAATTAAGGCAAGTTTTTTTTGAGTAGTTTCAGTTTCTTTGTATAGTCAGTTGTTAGTAATGGATAAGAAGAAAAGATTCGAAGGACTGATTAAAGATTCGAAAATTAAAAAGCGTATAGCTTATAAAGAAACCAATTGGGTGAGTGTTTGTTCATAGTTTTTGTTTTTATTTCTCCCCCGAGTAGAATCGGGGGATTTTTACCACCCAAAAGAGCCAATGGCTCGAATAAAGATCTTAGTGTTGTTCATAGTGTTTGTTTTATGTATTGCCCCTGTCAAAGAATTGACAGGGTTTTTTATTTTTGTACCTCATCTTCTTATCTCATTCCTACCAATTGCAAAAATTGAAATAAAATCTATTCCTTATTTTAGAATCTGTCTGGTACTGATTCCTTCACATGTGATAAATTGGTTATTGACATATAATTCTTCAAAAGAACATCTACCCATTCCAACAGCTGTTGAAAGCAGCTAAAATCTAATCTTTTGGACTGGCTGAATTGCCTGTAGGAATCTACATGAGTAACCATCCATTTTTAGTTAAAACTTTCTTAAAATATCAATCTCTAAATACCTTCTTTTTTGTTGTAATCACCCATCTGGTCATAATTGGTATTTGAGAAACATTTGTTTGGGTGCTGTACTTCACCTCCTAGCTATTTTTTTTAAAAAAAATAGCTTTTTGCTATGTTATATTTTGAAACAAATTGATGGTTTTTTTATTAGTAATCTAATTGTAATAATTTTAAAAAGAGATAGTTAGATGATTACATAACATTTATTTGGTTATTAGTTTAGTAATAAGTATGTCACAAATATAGTGTATGGTGTGTTTAAAAAGACTTGTATTTGCACTTACTTTGTATATGTAAAGCGGCTAAAATGATAATCGCTAAAAACCAAAATCAATTTGTTATTTTTTTGATTTTACCTTTGAGTTGAAGCAATCAATAGTATGATTTTTTCGATGAGTATTAACGGATTACTGATCATAAATTTTATCTAGTAGTGCGGGTGAAGAGAGAGTATGTAAGCATTGGGAATAATCTATTATTGGTTTTACGAAATAGAGGGATTTTATGTTAGTTGAATAGATCAATTACCTCTGACTTCTAAGCTTCTATTAATTATAAATATTAAAGCATATTGCTTTTAAAGATACCAATTGGGTGAGTGTTTGTTCATAGTTTTTGTTGCCCCCGAGTAGAATCGGGGGTTTTTTTATCCAAAATACTTGCCAAAAGATTTTAGTGTTGTTCATAGTGTTTGTTTTATGTATTGTCCCTGTCAATTTATTTGACAGGGATTTTTTATACAGCTAATCATGATATTTACTCTTCCTAATTACTAAAGTTGAGCTATGTACATGGTCTAGAAAATAGAAACAATAAATTTTGTGTTGGTAATTAACTCATTTTTAATGTGTAGAATACCTATCTTTGCGCTTCAAAATCATCAGATCGTATGCTGAATATTCAAGATTTGCGAGAGGATTATAGTAAACAATCTTTGGATGAATCAGATATTGTAAAAAATCCATTTCAACAATTCAAAGTTTGGTTTGAAGAAGCCATGAAGGCAAAAATACCAGAACCAAACGCATTTACATTAGCTACCGCTGATTTATCTGGGCAACCTTCAGCTAGAATTGTATTGCTCAAATCCTTTGATGAGGCAGGCTTTGTATTTTATACCAATTATAATAGCCGCAAGGGAGCACAATTAGCTGCTAACCCAAAAGCTGCTATGACTTTTCTCTGGCATGAACTACAGCGCCAAATAAGAATTGAGGGTAAGGTAGTCAAAGTCCCATCGGAAACTTCTAATGCATATTTTAAAAGCCGTCCAAAAGCTAGTCAAATCGGGGCATGGGCCTCTCCACAAAGCCAAGTTATCAATAATAGAACTTTACTGGAAAATAATGTCCAAGCGCTGCAAAAAGAATATAAGGATACTGATGCGCTACCCAGACCAGAGCATTGGGGCGGTTTTTTGCTGCAACCTAAGTTTATCGAATTTTGGCAAGGGCGACCCAGCCGGCTACACGACCGAATTGCCTTTGAATTGGACGGAAGTCAAAAATGGCATATTAAGCGTTTAGCACCCTAGATGTAAATTTTGAAAAGGGACTTATAATAAAGAAGTATTAATGAAAGTAATCTGTATCGGAAGAAATTATAGCGATCATGCTAAGGAACTAAATAATCCGGTTCCTTCTAAACCAATGATCTTTATGAAACCGCCATCGGCTTTATTGGTCAATAATAAACCTTTTTATTATCCGGAATTCACAAATGACCTTCATTACGAACTAGAACTAGTGGTCAAAATTTGTAAGAATGGCCGCCATATCCAACCATCTTATGCTCATAAATATTACGAACAAGTTGCCCTAGGAATAGATTTTACAGCAAGAGATCTCCAAACTGAATGTAAACAAAAAGGCCACCCTTGGGAAATTGCCAAAGGATTTGATGGAGCAGCACCTATAAGCGATTTTGTCAGTCTATATAACCTTAATCGTACTGCCATTGAATTTGAATTGCATAAAAATGGTACCATAGTTCAAAAAGGAAATACAAAGGATATGATCTTTTCTATCGATCAGATTATTGTTTACGTATCCAAGTTCTTTAAACTACAAATGGGGGATATCATATATACTGGTACACCAGCAGGTGTTGGACCTGTTGTGATAGGGGATAAATTAGAAGGATTTTTGCATACCAAAGACGAAATCCTGCCAATGTTATCCGTTGAAATAAAATAATTCTTTGTTTTTCAGGATATTTCTATTTTTGCACGAGTAAAAGATAGGTATCCTAAAAATTGAAAATAACCTATCAACAATTGATTAATATTCATCAGTTAGAAAATAAAAAAATAATAATATGCCTTACTTGTTTACATCTGAGTCTGTTTCTGAGGGGCATCCTGATAAGGTAGCAGATCAGATTTCAGACGCTTTAGTTGATCACTTTATTGCATTCGATCCAAGTTCAAAAGTGGCTTGTGAAACCCTAGTTACAACGGGGCAAGTCGTTCTTGCGGGCGAAGTGAAAACAACAACTTACTTAGATGTTCAACAAATTGCGAGAGATGTAATTGAAAGCATCGGTTATACCAAGTCAGAGTATATGTTCGAAGCTAAGTCTTGTGGTGTACTTTCAGCTATTCATGAACAGTCTCCAGATATTAATCAAGGTGTAGAACGCGCTAATCCGGAAGATCAAGGTGCCGGTGATCAAGGTATGATGTTCGGATATGCGACAAACGAGACAGAGAACTACATGCCATTAGCATTAGACCTTTCTCATCGTATCCTTGAAGAATTAGCAGCTATTCGTAAAGAAGGTAAAGAAATGACTTACCTACGTCCTGATTCTAAATCACAGGTCACTATCGAATACTCAGATGATAATATTCCTCAACGTATTGATACAATCGTAGTGTCTACTCAGCATGATGATTTTGCTGATGATGATACCATGTTAGCACAAATCCGTAAGGATGTCATTGAAATTGTTATCCCTAAAGTGAAAGCAAAGCTAAAAGAAAAAAATCAGCAGCTTTTTAATGACGAGATCACTTATCATATCAACCCAACTGGAAAGTTTGTGATCGGTGGCCCGCATGGTGATACCGGACTGACAGGCCGTAAAATCATTGTAGATACTTATGGTGGTAAAGGCGCACACGGGGGAGGCGCATTCTCTGGAAAAGATCCTTCTAAAGTAGATCGCTCTGCAGCTTATGCAACTCGCCACATTGCTAAAAACCTAGTGGCAGCAGGTGTTTGTGATGAGGTACTGGTTCAGGTATCTTACGCAATTGGAGTAGCAAAACCAACTAATATCTATGTCCAAACTTATGGTTCTGCTAAAGTAAATATGAATGATAGCCAAATTGCAGCTAAAGTCGAAGAAGTCTTTGATATGCGGCCTTATGCCATCGAAAACCGCTTGAAGTTACGTACACCAATCTATTCTGAATCTGCTGCTTATGGCCACATGGGGCGAACGCCAGAAATCAAAACAGTAAGCTTCAAAAATGGATCAGGTGAAGTGAAAATAATCGAAGTAGAAACCTTCACTTGGGAAAAATTAGACTACGTGGATGCTATTAAAGCAGCCTTTGGATTATAAAATTATTATGATCATTCTATAATAGGGTAGTAACTTTAAGGTTATTACCCTATTTTTATAGGGATAATTATTAAACGAGTTTCGAGCTGACGGGCCGAAGCTACAAAAGTAGCAGTTCTAAGCATTATTATTGGACATATGCTTATATAGTATCCAAAATGCTGTATATCTAAAGTTGCAGAAAAATCGAAATAGATGAAACGAGCATGATCTTTATTAATCATCCGCCTTAGGCCTTTAGGTTTGTAAAAAAGATTATGTGGTAGCAAAGCAGTTCCATTTGTGCAGAAATTTTTCTGCATTTTGCCGCTTGTAGAAAAATTTCAAACAGATGAAAAAAAGTACGCCACTTAGGACACAAATGCTCAGACAAGTTGGGAACAAAATTGCTTTCGAATATGTGGACCAAGATGATTGGGGGCTTGAAAGCCTCTTGAAAGATTTTTATCTATTTAAAAAGGGAAGACGACGCCAAATCCGCCATCTATTGCAAAAAAGGGATGGTTTGATGGAAACCAATATGTATATCTTCGATTATCATTTCATTAAGGGGTTTGGAAACAATAGCAAACGAATGGCTCAAACTGTTTTCTTTATCGATTCTAGAAAACTTGGTCTTCCCCAGTTCTTGATGCAACCTGAAAAATTCTTTGACAAAGCTGCAAACTGGCTGGGCCTCCAAAATGATATTGACTTCCTTGATTACCCTAAATTTTCTAATCAATACCAACTTAATGGCGATGACGAAGACTTTATTCGTTATTCCTTGAAACCAGATTTTCTTCATTTCTTTTCATTCGAACAAGGCTGGACGTTAGAAGGATTAAATTATTTCCTTATTATCTATCGGAAAAATAGACTGATTACAGCCGATAGTATAGAAGTACTCTACGGAAAAGGAATGCACATCTTAAAGATGCTTAAAGCGGAAAACTTATAGTATTTAGTGTAAGAAGCTTGACATTTAAACAATTGTCTTCTATTTTCATGAACATTATTTATATTTTAAGCTTTTGTTTGTAATCCATAACCACTCCCTGATTTAGTTTCCATCTAGTAAACCAGGTTCTAATTATAAGTTGGCAAAGAAATAGTTCGATGAAGTAGCATGATGCTACAGACGGTCATCTTTGTGCAAAAATTGAAATCAATGAAAAGAAAACAACGATCTTTAGGGCTCCTGTTTAGCATGGCTCTAATCTGGGTGTTATTTAATAATTTTTCAGGAAACCCACCCAATGGCCGAACAGGTGCACCTGGTGATGGGCTTTGCTCAGATTGCCACAGCGGAAGTAATCCAAATGGGTTTGATGGTTCTGTTGATATAACTGGCCTTCCAACTACTCTAATGCCTAATACAACTTACCCGCTGACACTCACTGTTGCTAATCCCAATGGAGCAGCTACACGTGCAGGTTTTCAATGGGTCGCATTAAATAGTTCCAACACCAATGCAGGTAGTATGAGTAATAGTAGCAGTAATGCAACTATCACCAATGCTGCAGGGCGTACTTATCATGAGCATAATCCTGCACAATTTTTTGCTGGAAATACTACTTTATCTTGGACTGTAGATTGGACATCCCCTGCCGCTTCTGCAAACGACGAAACCATTACCTTATATGCTGCCGCAATAGTGGGTAACGGAAGTGGTAGTGGAGGAGACCTAATAGTCACTGCTCAGATTTCACGATTACTACCTGGAGGGGGCGGGATTCCGCTTACCGCTGCTATCGGCAGTGAAATGGATGTTAGCTGTAGCGGTGGGGCGGACGGAAGTGCCATCGCAATAGCTTTTGATGGAACACCTCCCTACAGCTACCAATGGTCAAATGGAGAAAATGGAGAAATTGCTATCAATTTACCGGCTGGTGCCGCAAGCGTTACTATTACAGATGCAGCGGCGGGCAGTGCTACCGCAAGCACAACTATTGGGGAACCGAGCCCCATCCAAGTAAGTATCCAGAACCAATCAATTATTGATTGTAATAGCCCAACAGCCACTGCCACTGCCTCAGCAAGTGGAGGCATAGCTCCATACAATTATCAATGGTCTAGCGGAGAAATAGGACCAATCGCTACTAATCTTTCAGCAGGTTCAAATCAAGTAACTATAACCGATAACAATAACTGCACTTTCGTACAAAATTTAGTTGTTGAAGAAGATATTAATTTACCTGTAACTAATGCAGGTAGCGATCAAACTATATCCTGCTCTGTAAGCACAGCACAGCTAGATGGTTCAGTAACAAATTGTGATAACTGTACATTTGTTTGGACAACCATTGATGGAAATATCGTTTCTGGTGCTAATAGTCTAACAGCAGTTGTAGACGCCGGAGGAACTTACACACTGATCGCTACCAATAACAACAATGCTTGTTCTTCTTTTGACGAAGTAGTAGTCTTAGAAAATACAACAGCGCCTACTGCAAATGCCGGAGATGATCAAACTTTAAATTGTCAAGTGACAAGCGTTCAGTTAAATGCAACAACAGATTGTGTGGGCTGTAACTTTGAATGGTCATTAAATGGTAATCCTATTTCAACTATGCAGACTATAGATGTTAGTGAAACAGGTACTTATCTTTTAACGGTTATTGATCTGAATACGGACTGTTCTGCTACAGATGAGGTTATTATAGACGAAAATACCGCTGCCCCAGATGCCAATGCAGGTGCAGATCAACTACTTACTTGCGTGAATACAAGCGTACAATTAGAGGGGAATTCTGATAATTGTCCTAATTGTACATTTAGTTGGACAAGCGTTGATGGAAATATCGTTTCTAATCCCGATAATGCTACTATCACGGTGGATGCTCCAGGTACTTATATCTTAAATGTTACCGATCCCAATAATGCCTGCGTTGCTAGCGATGAAGTTATTGTTAATGAAGATACGGTGATTCCCTCAGTTGATGCAGGTGCAGATCAAGCACTGGATTGTAATACGACCCAAGTAGATCTTACTGCTTCAGGCTGTATCAATTGTACATATAACTGGACAACAGCAGATGGTAATATCATTTCAGATGTTAATAATGCAACCATAACAGTCGACGCTGCTGGAACATATATCGTTGTCGCAACAGATCCCAATAATGCTTGTACAGCTTCAGATGAGGTACAAGTAAGTCAGGATATTTCAACGCCTAGCATTGTTATTAGTGGGCCTCTTATTATCTGTGATGGTGATCCTGCAACATTAACTACTCAAGTTACTGGAGGAACTATGCCTTATACTTATGAGTGGAACAATGGCGAAACATCAGCCTCAATTGATGTTCAACCAAGTGTTACAACTGATTACTCCGTAACCGTTACAGGCGCGAATGGCTGTACAAGTACTGCACAAGTTACCCTCACTGTAAATGAAAATCCTACAGCAAATGCAGGCATGGATCAAAGTGTGTGTGAAGGTGGAAGTGCAAATCTTATTGCTTCTGCAAATGGCGGTACTTCGCCTTACTCTTACGAATGGAGCGATGGCTTAGGTACTAACCCTATGCTTACTTTCACACCTACCAATACTTCAACGATCTCTGTAACAGTGACAGACGCGAATGGCTGTACCGATGTGGATGAAGTTAATATTACAGTAAATGAATTAGCAACAATAACGCTAGATAATCAAACGAACGTCAGTTGTAATGGTGATTCAGATGGTAGCATTTCTATAAATGTAGGTAATGGTGTTGATCCTTTAAGTTTTGCCTGGTCAAATGGTGCAAATACTCAAAATATCGATAACCTAGCAGCTGGTAATTATGATCTTACCTTAACGAATGGTAATGGTTGTACAAGTACTTTTTCTGCTACTATTACCGAACCTTCTCCGCTTTCGCTAAATCCATCTGCTACAGGAGAAACTGCTCAAGGCGCAGATGATGGAACAGCTACAGTTCAGGCTAGTGGTGGTACGGCTCCTTATACCTTTGCCTGGTCAAATGGTGCACAAACCCAATCTATTGATGGCTTAGCCCCTGATATTTATACGGTAACAGTTACCGATGATAATGGCTGTTTTGCGACAGCAGAAATCAGCGTTGCTTCATTTGATTGCCAAATTACTGCAAGTGCAACAACAACGAATGTTACTTGTAATGGAGGCGAAGATGGAACCCTAAGCATTCAAGTAAATGATGCGCAATTACCGATCGATATTCAATGGTCAAATGGCTTAAATGGCTTAGTGCAAACCAACCTAATGGCAGGTACCTACTCGGTAAGTATTACCGATGCTGTAAATTGCCTTGTCATTGTCAACTTTACCATCAATGAGCCTGATGAATTAGTAATGGTCGTTAATACTCAAAATGAAACAGCGGCCGGGGCTAACGATGGTAGTGCAAGTGCAGTAATATCCGGAGGAACTCCTCCATATACTTACGAATGGAGTACTGGCGAAAATACAGAAATGATTGAAAACCTTGCTCCAGGGAGCTATTCTTTGTCCGTTTCCGATGCTAATGGCTGTGTAACTACAGCGACTTTTACGATCGATGCATTCCTTTGTAGTGATATCACTTTTGAGGTTGATCAGGTCAATAATGTTTGTTCTGGTGAAGCTAATGGTAGTATTGATATTACCAATATACAAGGTGCTAATGGAGAGCTAAGTTTCTTATGGTCAAATGGTGAAATGAGCAGTTCTTTAATGAACCTACCAACTGGTGAGTATAGTTTAACCATTACAGACGAAGCTAATTGTTCTTTAAGCGAAACATATGAAATTACTGAAGAAGATAATGAACTACCAATTGTTGCAGTTAATTCATTGACACTATCCTTAGATGGAGATGGAAATGCGACCTTGACCGCTGAACAAGTGGATGGTGGTAGCACCGATAATTGTGGTATTGCATCTATTGCCATTTCTCAAGAAACCTTTGACTGTAGTAATATTGGTGAAAATACAATTGACTTTATAGTTACCGATTTATCAGGTAATCAAGCAGTATTGCCTGTTATTATTTTTGTACAAGATGATATCGCTCCAGTTATCATTTGTCCAGAAAATATAACATCAGTAAGCTGCGGTGCCATAACATATATGCTGCCAACAGTTTCTGATAATTGCCCAACAGTGAGCTCTGAACTGATTGAAGGCCTACCGCCGGAGGCGAATTTCCCGGAAGGGGAAACAACAGTTACTTATGAAGCGATTGACGAATCAGGGAATACTGAAAGTTGTACTTTCTTAGTAACGCTAGCAAATACGCTTAGCGCAAATGCAGTGGTAACGGATGTAAGCTGTAATGGCGATTCAGATGGAAGTATTGATGTGATTGTAGTGGGGGGAACACCGCCTTATGAAGTTCAAGGCGAGACACAAGATTTAGCCGCAGGGACTTATACTCTTACTATTGTTGATGCAACAGGCTGTACCTTTGGAGCGACCGCTACTGTGGCAGAGCCAGTACTTTTAAATATGGAGGCCATACCACAATCTGTTGCTTGCTTTGGCGATTCAGATGGATCAATCATTGTGGAAATCAGTGGGGGGACTCCGCCATACACAATCACAGATCCTCTAGAGAATCTTCCAGCTGGGACATATATAGTTTCTGCTACAGATGCTAATGGTTGCCAGGTAGAGACTTCTGCAACAATTATGGAGCCAGATGAATTGGTGATCGTAGTAGACGATGTTCAGCCACAGTTTACTGGAGATGCAGATATGCTGGGCTCCATTACTGTAAGCATCGAAGGAGGTACTGGAGGTTTAACCTTCGAATGGATTAAAGATGGTAATGTCATTTCAACAGAAGAAGATTTGACCGATTTAGAAGCAGGAACATATACATTGATTGTCACAGATGATAATGGTTGTTCTACAGCGCAAGAGGTCGTTGTGGATATCATAGTCAACAATCTTGAACCGGAAAACTTGACTAGTTTCGAGATTTATCCCAACCCTACTGATGGATTAGTTGATCTTCAGCTTTCGCTAAATGTATGGCAAAGCGGAACGATCCAATTATTTAATGTAGCAGGAAAACAAGTTTCATCTCTCAAGTTTGAAGGGACTAAAGAATTCATTCATCGAATAGATATGAGTATGCAACCCAAAGGTTTGTATTTTATACAGTTAACGCTCAATGGCGAACAACATACAAAAAGAATAATTAAACAGTAATAGTAATACCCACCGATTAGGTGGGCAAAAAATTCCAACAAAAAATACCATGAATACCAAACACTCTTTTTTAATGCTTGCTTTTTGCCTAATCTTAGGCTGGACGTTCTTTAGTAGTAATTCAAGCAATCCACCCAATGGGCGGACTGGCGCACCAGGAGATGGTCTATGCTCTGATTGTCATGGAGGTAATAATCCTAACAATTATGATGGAAGTGTTTCTTTTGAAGGATTACCTGCTACATTAGAGCCCAATACAACTTACCCTATTACCATCATAGTGGCTAATCCTAATGGAGCAGCTTTACGTGCGGGATTTCAGTGGGTTGCATTAAACGAAAATGAAAGTAATGCAGGCAGTATGGCAAATAATGATGGCATTTCAAACATCGTTACAGCTGGTGGTCGCACTTATCATGAGCATGATCCTGCACAATTTTTTGCAGGAAATACTGCATTATCTTGGACTGTAGATTGGACTTCGCCGGATGCTGGCTCAGAAGATGAAACGATCACTTTTTATGGCGTTGGCTTGATCGGGAATGGTGGTGGTACGGCAGGTGATTTAGTAACAACTTCTAGTACTAGTATCGTTTTACCAGCAGCAAGTATACCTCTAACAGCAAGTATTACTAGCCAAACAGATGTAAGCTGTAATGGCGAAACAAACGGAAGTGCAACAGTAAGCGCCCAGGGCGGCCAAGAGCCATATACCTATGCCTGGTCAGATGATCAAACCACGCCCACTGCTTCCAATTTAGCTGCAGGAACAATTAGCGTGACTGTAACGGATGCGAATGGTGTAGACATAGAAGCAAGTACTACGATCAACGAACCAGCAGCACTGAATGCACAAACGAGTACCACTGATGTAAGTTGTAATGGAGCAAGTGATGGAAGTATTACAGTAGTTGCTTCAGGGGGAACCCCTCCTTATAATATTCAGGGTACAAGCCAAGATTTACCAGCAGGGAGTTACAATTTTACGATTGTAGATGCCAATGGTTGCGAATTACAAGTTCAGGCAGCAATAAATGAGCCAGAACCTCTTCAAATAGAAGTCATAGAAGTATTGCCAACGTCTTGTTTTGGAAATATGGATGGTTCGATTACCTATCAATTAACTGGCGGTAGCATAGATGGTGATACCCTAATAACACTTAATAATTTAGGTGCTGGAAGCATTCCAATTTCAGTTACTGATGATAATGGTTGTTTTGCGGAAGCGGAGGTACAACTAGACAGTCCTACTGAAATTGTAATTACAGTAGATAGCACTAATGCAACTTCAAGTGATGATGGTGCTATTTTTATCACAGTGGAGGGTGGTACGCCAAATTATTCCTATGAGTGGTACCTGAATGGTGAGTTAGTGGGTACTACAGAGGATGTTGAAGGCCTAATTGGTGGTGAATATGAGGTGGTCGTCACAGATGATAATGGCTGTGAGCAAAGTACCACTGCATTAGTTGATTTCATTTTTGCTACTAATGAAATTAATGGTTTAGAGGATTTATCGCTTTTCCCAAATCCAGTGAGTGATCAGCTTACCATCAACTTTACCTATACTGGAAAACAACAGCTCCAAGTACAATTATTAGATGCACAGGGCCGTATTATTCAGCAGCAAGCTGCATTGATGAATAATGTTTTAGATGTTAGACAGCAGGCTAGTGGTTTGTACTTTGCGAGAATTACGGATGGAGTGCAGAGTGTAGTGAGGAAGGTAATTATTGAATAAAGCGATTAGTCTATTGGTGAATAGTGTAATGGAATGACCATTTAACAGTTATACCATTACACTATTCAACTACTAACTATTAACGTTTAACTTTAATAGAGCAGCCAATGGCCTTTGTCTTAGCTGGATCTGGGCTTTTGCCAGCTTCCAATGAAGCAACTGCGTCCATTACGTAGTTGGTCTTTACAGCGCTTGCATCTTGTGCATTGTCATCAATTGCACCTGTGTAACGAACAACCATATCGCTATCCAAAAGATAGATTTCTGGGGTGCGAGAAGCACCATACGCAGGAAATACTTCTTGCTTTTCATCAATTAGATAAAGGAAGTCAAATCCTTTATCTTCAGCACGCTTACCCATTGCTTCAAGGCTATCGCCAGGTTTGATATTGGTATCATTCGGCATAATGGCTACTACTGGGTATCCCTTTGGAGCCATTGCATTGTGCAATTCTACTAGACGATCTTCATACATCACTGCATAAGGGCAAGTGTTACAAGTGAAAGTAAGGATGTATCCCTTTGGCTTTTCACCGTTTGCATCTTTTACATCCTCTAAAGAATAATATTTGCCATCAACGTTTTTTAATTTGAAGCTAGGTGCTTTGTCACCTACTTTTAATCCGAAGTCAACGCTAGAAGTAGCTGCCATGAAAATACCTGCCACAGCTAACAACAAGAAACTAATTTTGATTAAAGCTCTCATTTTAAGATGATTATTGGGATGCTAACATCCCGGGTGATAGATTTTAATTTTATAAAAATTGTTTGACTAAATTTTCTAGATCTTCATAATTCGAAAATTCTTCTCCATGGAATTTTCTTTTATTTCCTTTATAGACTACTGTAATGGGGATAGCTCCACCCCAGTCTGTGTCTACTTTATCAATCCAACTATTATAATCTCCATCAGTTAAAGCAATCACTTCTGCTTGTAGCTGACGTTTTTTAACAAATGGGATCAATTTTCGTTCGATCTGACGCTTAAAATCTAAACTTACCAATAGCACTTTGACTTTTTGGTCTTTATATTGTTTGTGTAAGGTTTCGAAATAGGGAAGTTCTTTCACGCAAGGGCCACACCAAGTTGCCCAAAAATTAATGACATAAGTGGTATCATTATTTTGTTCAAAAATATAAGCTAAGTCATCATATTTTTCTACAATTAAAAAAGGTGCTTTCTCTTGACTTGCTTGCGCAAATACTACACTAGTGCTAACTATAAAAAGTATAGCTATTATTGTATTTCGGGCTGTATCTTGCATAAATTGATGTTTTGACATTGAAATTCTACGATTTTGGAGTAATTACCAAAGTTTTTTGGTTAATCTTTTCTTAATGCATTGCATATAATGAGAGTGTCATCACGCATTTAATTTATTGTATGCAATTTAAAACTTTGCATAATAGGTGCTTAGACGAAAAAAGCACAGCAATCCTTTGGAAGCTGCGCTTTTCAATTAGCTGTTCCTCGAAATTTAGAAGTTCGATGGAAGGGCTTATGTTTACTTTAATTTTGAATTTTCACTACACGTAGATGGTGAATGCCGTTTTGATCTTTTACTCTTAGCAAATATGTGCCAGTCTGCCAGTGATTGGCATCCACTCGATAGGTTCGTTCATTAGCTTGGTATTGATCAACTAACTGTCCATTGAAATGGAATACTTCAATGGACTGAATGATAGACGAGCTTGAAATATTAAATACATTGGTGCTTGGATTTGGGAAAATGCGAATGGTGCTTGAAGCATTATTTTTGTGTTGAGCTAATTGTTGTGTATCATCATTTCCACCAGTAAAGTCACTCAGTGGGATTTCACCAGTAGTTTTACAATCAGCAGGGTTGGTAACATTAATTTCAAAGAATGCTGTACAACCAAATTGATCAAAAGTTTGAAGGGTGAATGTTAGTGGAGTGGTTATAAATGCAAGTGTATTAGCAGAGTCTTTTTCTACAACATTAGCTACAGGATACCAACGATAACTAATGGCACCTTCAATATCTGCAGATAAAGTAAATACATCATATGGGCAAGCTGCAAAATCAGGTGTCAAAAAGTTGATGGTTTGCTCTGGCGTGGCAAATAAATCTAATTGATCTGTGATCGTGCAGTTTTCAGAGACTTGGATTTCAATAGAATAAGTTCCGCCATAAATTGGATCAAAATCAGGCCAAACCAAGCATTGGTCAATAGAGAAATAATCATTAGGGCCATTCCATTCATAAGCCAAAGCTTGTGGCAAGCAAATATCTACATATTCGCTAGGGCAAACGGGAATAAGCTCATTAGGGAGGAAGTTAGGTATTTCATCCACATAAATGGCTATACTATCCTGTTCTGTACAACCAGCCTCATTATAAGCGGTAATAGTATAGGTAGTAGAAGTTGCTGGTGCTGCGATTGGATTTGGGCAATCGGTACAGCTTAAGGCAGTTGTTGGTGACCAAACTATAGAATCTATAGTATTGAATGTTGCCTCGAGTTGATAATTTTCACCACTACAGATAAAGGTATCCTGAGAAACCGCTAAATCAATAGCTTCTGCAAAAACAACAGCTTGAGGAGGACTTACTGATAAACAAGGATCATCGAAGTTTAGTATTTCCAAGCTGGAGGTATTTCCAGCAACAGCTGAAACATAGTAAGTAACACCTGCTTCTACATCTCCTTCTAATTGAAAGCTTGGTGTTTCGCTAATTGCCAATATTTCACCAAGTACGTTACCATTATTGGAATGAAGGATAAACCGAAGAATATCATCTTCCACCAAGAAGTCATCACCATTATGAGTTAATTGAATACTTGGTAGTCCACAAAGGTTGTCAATAGCTAAATCTAGTGTACCTGCATAAGTGAGGCAATCACATTCTCTAGTCGTTTCATAAAAGAAAGGAGTACCACAGCCGGGCACATTATCAATCGAAACTTGTAGAGGATCACCATTATCTACTGCCTCACTTTGGAAAGGAGTGACGCCATCAGGGGTAATGATATCAAGCCTTAATGAGTAAGTTTCCTCATCATCACTACAAACTAAGTTGATATTTTGAAATATCCATTCAGTAGTTACCTCAATGGTAAGGTTCTCTTGATAAGCACAATTATCTTCTGTGTAAGTGTAAGTGATTTGATGGATGCCAATACCTGCTTCAGCAGGATTGAAAGTACCATTCAATGAATCAACGATTCCAGGTCCAGACCATAATTCATCACCAGCACTATTCCCACCAATAATAACTGCACTCAGCAAGAAGTCTGTCGGACTATCTTCATCACTCAAGCAGATCGTAGGATAAGGAGTGTCTAAATTAATAGTAATATCCGGACAAGGCAATGTAATACAAGATAATGCAGCAGTGGTATTACCACAGATGTTATCCGTTATGGCTGTAACTTGAATATCTACACTTTGATCTGGATTAAGACCATCAACTGTAAAGTTTGTGAAAGTATCCGTCGTTATTGTACCATCAATACTAACCTCATATTCAATGGCTCCAACCACTGGATTCCAAACAAATTCTATGGAAGAAGTCGTTGTTATACAAGAGATAATCGGTGTTTCTATAGCTTCAATGACATCTACTTGTTGATTAAAGGTATCACTTACACAACCATTTTCTTCAACCACAAGGCTTATCGATTTTGTTCCTGTAGTATTCCATTGTACTTCGTAAGGGCCAAATCCTTGACCTACTAGGATATTTCCACCTCCAAAATCCCAAGAGAAATTAGAGCTAGTAGAAGCATTACCGATATAATTAATTACAATTGGTTCTTCTAGACAAACCTCTGATGTAGAGATAGTGAAATCTGAGCTAGGTTTTTGGTTGATAAATACCACAACTGGTTCTTGATACGCACAGGGTCCTTCAAAATAGGAGATGCCTAGAGTGTATACACCTGGTCCACACAAAGAAGGATCAAAAACTCCATTATTATCTATACAAGGTCCGTCCCAGCTTATAGTGCCTGTTCCATTTCCACCAGAAATGGTATATGAAATCTGGAAAGGGGCTTCATCTTCACAAATTTCATAAGTGTCTTGAACATCTATTTGAACACTTGGGCAAGCTTCAGCTGTACAGCAAAGCTGCGCGCTCACTGGATCACAAGAAGTAGCAGGGTCTGCGATGACCTCAATACAAACTTCCTCTTCTGGATTTAGTCCTTCGACTATGTAAGCATTGCCATCCATAATACCAGACGGTCCAGAAAGTGTATTGACGCTATAAGCTGCAGCACCTGGCACATCATTCCATGCAAACTCGATACTAGTTGTGGTCGCTGCACAAGAAATGATAGGAAGCAATATTGGTTCATCTATTTGAATATTGATAGCAGCATTCGCTACACATCCACCTTCTTCATAAGTAAATACTATAGTATGGGATCCAACTCCAACTGCTAAAGGATCAAAAATGCCATTTGTAGCATCGATGATACCAGGACCAGACCAAGAAGACATACCCACCCCTATCGATCCTGTAACTATGGCTTCGAGAGTCAATGGAGTAGTATTTGCCGAAAGGCAGATGTCAGGAACTGGTGTGATTTGTATATTAATATCTGGACAGTCTTGCGTAGTACAAGTTTGTGAAACTGTAGTTACACATCCAAATGCATTGATAATGCTTAGCTCAATTGTTACGGAATTACCAAAGGTAAGATCATCAACAGTAAATGTACTTCCATTCAGAATGCCATTCTGACCAGTTAATACTTCAATCTGATAATTAAGGTTTGGATCATTTACCCAATTGAAGTCAATAGAAGTAAGAGTGGCATTACAGAAGATATCAACTGGATCGGGTAGTGGCTCAAACACTACATCAATACAGCTTTCAGCAAAACATCCATTAATATCTGTTACAGTAACACAATAGGTGCCTGGATCAATAATGTCTATTACAGGTCCAAGCTCACCATTGGACCAAAGAAATTCTGTATAATTATCAGGGATTAGTTCGAGGGTTATAATTTCTCCTTGACAACTAAGGTTTGAGTTAATGATTGGTGATGATATTGGAGCTAGGAGTATATTAGTGGTATCTCTTTTGCTACAACCTAAGCTGTCTGTAACAATGACAACATATTCATTATCGCCCAGAATGGGATGGACTTCTATAGTTGCGGAATCGCTTTGACTTCCGTCAGATGCTATCCATTCATAGGTGAAAGGAGGTGTGCCGCCAGAAGCATTTGCCGAAAGGCTGGAAGAGATAGGTTCGCAGAAGAGTTGATCGGGACCTAAATCTACCATAATATCTGGTAAGGGTACTATCGTAATAGAGTCTACTACAGTACAGCCACGAGTGACGGTAACACTATAAGTAGCGATCTGATCAACAATGATATCTATGCTTGTGGTGGTGTCTCCTGTACTCCAAAGTATAGTGTCGTTAGGTGTGGAATTATTTAAGCTAATTGTGGCAGAGCCTAGGCATAATTCTAAAGCATCTTGATCGAACAGTTGAGGTACATAAGGCTCGAGAATAAGTGTATCCTGACCATAACAAAAATAAGGAGTAGGTCCTTGATACTTAATGAAAAGGGTATCCTGAGAAAGACTATCTGGAATGGTATATTCAAAAACAGTAGAATCACTCACCAAATCACCATTAGCATGATAAACAGTGGTAAAATAATTATCAGGAATTTCTATCTCATAGGTATTGCTTTCGCAAAATCCACCGGGAGGATTAATAGAATCTAGGGGAGTGATAGTATATTCTGGGACTTCTACCAGTTGTGGATAAATAGTTGTAGTGGCCATATCATCACATCCATCAAAATTAGTTACGGTAACACTTATTTCAAGAGTATCTGTCAATAATACATTGATAATTGGCGTTACTTGGCCATCTGACCAATTATACAGATATGGGCCACCGGCAATATCTTCTACAAAGAGCGTAATCACGCTACCTATACATCCTGTTGTATCGCCACCAATTGAAATATCCAGTGGTGT
>JAKVCU010000179.1:2898-6772 GCA_022448955.1 Saprospiraceae bacterium | reverse complement strand
TAACTTCGCTATTTTCAGTTACTTACTATTTTTGAGCTGACGAATTTATTATACAAGCAATTTTGACTAGCCGCTTACATGTTATGTTCAAAATTGAATAGATAAGTTATAGTTGGCAGCATAAACTATTTGCTTGAATTTGAATCTAGCGATTTATTAATTTAAAAGAATTCAAATGGCAGATAGCTATAATAAAAAGGAAAGAGAAAAGAAAAAAAGAAAAAAACAAAAAGAAAAACAAGAACGAAAAGAGCGAAGAAAACAGGAGGGTAAAACTCAGATTGAGTTTATGTATGTGGATGAAAATGGAAATCTATCACCAGAACCACCCAAAACACCTCCCAAGGAAGTAAAGTTAGAAGAAATAGAAATAGGCATTCCTAAAAAAGAGGACTCCATTGTTGAAGAATCTGTAAGAAAAGGTAAGGTGAAGTTTTTTAATAGTGAAAAAGGCTTTGGTTTTATCATTGATAATCAGACAGATGAAAACTATTTTGTGCATATTAATGACATCGAGTCTGAAATCCAAGCTAATGATAAAGTAAGCTTTGAATTAGAAAATGGCCCCAAAGGACTAGTTGCCGTTAATGTTCAAAAACTATAATAGTTCGTTCAAGTCAACTTTGTAGTTATTCAATCTTCTATTTCTATCCTTAAAAATTGAATAGTTACGAAGTTGATATTGAAATTAAAACGAGCATAAAATAAGATTTTAGGTGGATAGCTATCTGCTCTTATTATCAAAACAAAAATTGGCCACAGCGTCGCTGCTTTGTCGTTAGTCTCCATTAGAAACTCCATTTTAATCGTAGGAATATAGCTTGTAAAGGGCTTTTATAGCCATCTTGCTGATCATTCATTACGATCTGGCCCACCATATCTATATCCCAATTATTGGCTATTGAATATGTGATAGTGGGGTTGATAAATAATGGATGTACATCTACTGGACTATAAATAACAGCCGCCCCACCGTTAAGAAGAGGTGTGATAGGATACGAAGCTTGCAGCACCAGAGCATGACGATAAGGGTAAAGATTTTTTGCAGAAAGTTCAAAATCAAAAAGCCCTACAATATTGGCATTTGTACTTCCATTGCTGTTATATAGATAGCCTATATTTCCATAAATACCATTTTCGAATACATAATCTAAGCCTACTGTCAAAGCAAAGCTATTCTTCCCCCTTTCCTCTAGTGGAACAAAATAGGACCACTCCCCTTTAAATCCAGCACTTTTGATATTGCCAGCCCATCCTCCACCAATGACCCATTCATTTTGTACTAGGCCAGTAAGGATTTGAAAATCATAATTTCCTTTATTGAACTTCCATAGCGCTGCAATAACCGTTTCATCTATTCGATCAGCTGCTTTTACTGCAATTTCAAAACTAGAAGCATAATCCAAAAAATAACGCACCCGTAGGGCATCACTTCCTGGCCGTTCTTCATAATCAAAGTCTGTAAAAGCAAAAGCATTAAATACATCATTGGGATTCCAAATAGTGCTAATGCCCCAGTTTACTCGCTGTCTTCCTATCCGTAGCTCCCAATCTCCTTTAGCATATTCTAGATAAAGCCGATCCAAGATCGAATGAACGACCCAAGAAGGACGGTCCAATAAGACCACGGATAAATCGAAATAGTCATTATTGACATTATCAATCAAGTCAGCATAATTGGGCTGTGCCCTAACCAAGTCGCCAAAAAATGCTCTGGTGCGCAAATCGGCCCGAATAGTCCACTGCTCACTGGCGTAATAAGTAAAATTAAGTCGATTATGTATTAAGTTGTCCTGCAGAAATGCATCCTGAGGAAAGTCATTGAAGAATAGCCAAGTCTGCAAGTTTTTAAGGTAGCCTGTGAGTGCCCAATTCTTTTCCTCTTCATTTTGCGAAAGCAAAAAAGAAGGAAGCAATAGTAATATAAAGGGTAAAATGCTAAGTTTTGGTAACATCCGAAGCGATTTTACCATCCACTAAGGTGATCACTCTCCTGGCGCGATCAATTACTCTTTGGTCGTGTGTAGAAAAGATAAAAGTGACCTTTTCTTTTTGATTCAGTTCTAACATTAAATCCAACAGATTGGCGGTAGACTTGGAATCGAGGTTAGCCGTTGGTTCATCTGCTAATATGAACTTTGGCTTAGGAGCTAAAGCTCTTGCCACTGCTACTCTTTGCTGTTGGCCACCAGAAAGTTCAGCAGGTCGTTTATTGGTCTTTTCGTCTAAACCAACAGCATGAAGCAGTTCATTAACCCGTTCGTCTCGTTCTGTTTTGGATCGGCCCTGTAGGAGCATAACAAACTCAACATTTTCCTTAGCGGTCAAAACCGGAATAAGATTATAGGCCTGAAAGACGAAGCCGATATTTTCCTTTCGAAAATCAATCAATTGGTTGTCATTCAGCTCTGCGATATTAGTAGAACCAATTTTGACTTCGCCATCTGTTGGTCGATCGAGGCCACCAATGATATTCAACAAAGTTGTTTTGCCTGAACCTGAAGGTCCTACAATGGCTGTAAATTCACCAGCATCTATAGTTACATCCACACCATTTAAGGCATGCACAGCAATTTTATTTGGATTATAAATTTTGGTAATATCCTTAGTTGTGATCATAAAATTAAATTTTACGAATGGCCTCAATTGGCCTTAATCGAATAGCTTTTAAAGCAGGATAGATCGCTGCCAATAAAGTCGTTATAATGATAGCAGTGGGTATTTGATAATACACCACTGGTTCTAGGTCAAAATAAATCTGCTCTGACAAGCCATACATTTGAAGACTATTAGAAAAAGCAGATAAGTCTAAGCCTTGACTCCCCAAATACTGGATGGTTAGACTACCTAATAATAGGCCTAAAGGCGCACCAATTAGACTCAACATCAGCGTTTCAAAAACAATCATAAAGAACACCTTCCCTTTATTCATTCCAATAGCCATCAACATTCCAAGTTCTTTTACTCGTTCTAGAACCGCCATGAGCATTGTATTGATAATACCAAAAACCAATGCAAGCATGATGATGACTAAATAGATTAGAGAGACATTTTGAATTTGAGATTCGTAAAGTTGTAGATCAGGAGCTATCTCTCGGTAATTTTCGACTTTTAATTCAGGTTTTGCCTTGATCAGCTGTGTTGTGAAAGCATTTATTTTCTCTGTATGGTGTAGCATGATAGCTATTTCGTGTGCTACTGTACTATTGATCAAACTAGAATCGCTTTTAGGAATAAGCAAGCGGTTGATATCTGATCGACTAACGAAAATATTACCTTCGTCAAAGGGGGTATTCCCAGATTCAAAAATCCCCACCACTCGAAAAGCTCCTGCAGTGATAGTACCCTCTAAATCTTGGAAGGTAAGTATTAGTTTGGACCGAAGTTTTGCATTTAGTTTTTTTGCCAACTTCTTACTAACCAGCACAGGATTTTTCTTCTGGGTTTCAAAGTAGGTACCGTCAATAAGTTTGTCAGAAATAGTCGTTATTTTTTGTTCTTGCTTAGGATCAATCCCTCTAATCATTACACCACTGGTATAATTGCCAGAGGCAATCATACCATTGACTAAACTTCTAGCAGTGAAGCCTTTCACATTTTCATCTTTTTGCAACTCATCTTGCAGCTGCTTAAGATTTGGAATATAATAGGTAGCAGACTTATTCTTTAGATAATCTGGATGGTGCAACTGTATGTGAGAGAGCAAGTTTTGAATAGCATTTTCAATATAGCCCTTAGACATACCGGTAGCAAAACCAGTCATGAACATAGCTGCCCAAATCCCCATTGCTATAGCAATGATCACGACCAATGAGCGAGTAGGATTCCGCCAAGTATTTCGCCATGCCATTAATGGAATCATTGTTAAATAATT
>JAKVCU010000179.1:0-2888 GCA_022448955.1 Saprospiraceae bacterium | reverse complement strand
TAAGACCTCATTGCTGCTATCGGTCGAATACGATAGATTTTCCATATTGGATAGAGTGCTAATATAGCAGTCAATACAAATATGATGAGTGCTTGATTAAAAAAGATTTGTAGATCGAATTGTGCAGGAAATACTGGATCGAAGCCAAATTTTTCCATGGTAACGGCATACTCTCCGCTAAATTGTATAGGGTTAAGCTTGAAGTAATAAACTACTGGCATGCTAAAAAGAACACCAGCCAAAGCGCCAAGCATTCCTAAGAAAACAACTTCTAACCATACTGTTAGTGCTAACAGACGCCTTTTCATACCTACAGCTAATAGTACTCCAAACTCATAGGAGCGTTCTTTGGTCATCATCAAGATCGTACCTAGAATACCAAACCCAATAATCATGTAAAGGATGAAGTAAACGACCACATTACCAGCACTATCTAAAGCCTTAGCTTCCAGCAAATCAGGCATCATCTCCTTCCAATCCATAATTTCATAAGCTGCTGTATCTAGTGCTACTTTCAGTTGCTTTAAAGCGGGCTCAATATCTTTTTGCTGATCGATATTCAGCGCAATTGAAGTCACTAAGCCATCTGCGCCATAGAACCATTGGGCTTCTGCCAAAGGCAGATAAACCATTTGCTTATTCAGATCGGGCGAAGCAAACTTCACCACTCCTTTTACTGGATATTTTCCAGCGGCATTGGTGCCATGATAACCCGAAGAAATCAGTAGTAGTGTATCTCCTTTATGAATATCCAGTCTTTCGGCAACACCACTAGCAATAATCACTGCTTTATCATTTGCCTCTAGGTATTTCCCATCAACAATTCTACTTTTTAAAGCAGTCATCTCATTCTCTGGCTCAGGTGCCATACCAACCACCAGTACTCCCATGGTATTTTCACCTGTAGATGCCAAAGCGAATGACTCTAGCCTTGGCACCATGGTTTGAATTTCTTCAATCTCACTTTCTAGACTTTGGAAAGAAGGTTTATAATCAAAAGCTAAGTCAATATTACGTTCTTCCCAATAATTTAGTTGATGTATTTGGCCATAGCCAAAATAGAAATTGACGACATTACTAATCATATTATTCCATGCGCCCTGTTGAAGTGCCTCCATAAACGAAGAAAACAAGACAGCAAATAGAATAGAAGCTGCTGTGATAAGCGTTCGTCGGCGGTTGCGCCAAATGTTACGCCACGATAATTTGACTATCATTGGAATGTATTTTAACGTACCCGCTTCATATTTTGAACAGAGAAAAAATTATCCTCCATTTTTTTATCAAAAGCTAAGATTTTATATTCTATTACAGTTTGATGGCCTTCTTCATCAGCCGGGATAACCTCCAATCGAGAAGGCAACAGTTTACCGCCCATCATTTTGATATTCTTACCCAGCATCGTATTGACTAAATAGTCATCCTCATCATAAAATGCTGTTTTGAGTTGAATAAAATCTTTGACATCAATCCAGATCCATATTTTCCCCCATACAACGGGTGCATCTTCGTGAGGAATTAATTCAATCTTGTAAGATAATCTTCCGTCGATAGTTTCCTTTTCTAAGACTTGGTGAGTATAATCTTCTAATATAGATGACTCTTTTACTAAATCATCGTTAGTAAAATCAGAGCCCATCCACGATTGCATCATCATGCTTGGAGGCATTTTAATAACTCGATCGATAGTAGGTTGCCAATTCCAAATTTCGCGATCTCTTTTCAGGAAAGCGGCGCCTTTATCTCTTGCAGGGCTAGTGATCAGAATCAGAGAATATTCATCACCTTTTGACCAGCTTTTGATCCCTACTTCCCTCGTCCAAGTAGGGCGGACGATGGTCATCTTCATTTCACTAAAACTGGAAGAACCACGAGTTTTTTCCTCCGCTTTGCGGATAATTTCCTTTGCTTCCAAGTCTGATTGTGCATGACTGGAAAAATGGAATAATATCATAAAAAATAAAAGCATTACAAAGCGTATGCTAGAAGCAGTTGGCTTCAATGCGGAGTAATTCCCCCATTGTTTGAGGAACAAAGCACTATTACTTCTGCGTAGGTAGTTTGATTTTATTGCTATTTGGACCATTTTTATAAGTTATACCTTTCAAAAATTACTTGAGTCATTTCTTCAAGTGGGTATTCCATATCGAGTTCACTCATCAATACATATTGTAGTAGCATACCGTCAAGCATAGCACCGTATATGTAAGCTTCTTGACGAGCATTGGCAAATCCCATTTCTTCAAATAAAGTAGCTGTAAGCGCCATAGCATTTTCGGTTTTCACCTTCAATAAATCTTTCAGACTTGTTAATACATCCGTTTGTAATCCAAGTAAGGTGAGAAACTTCCAATGTTTGACATCGCTTGTTACTAGTTGGATAGCCATTTCTGTCGTCCAGCGAAGTTTTTCGGCTGCGGTACCTTCCATGCTATTGAGCATAGCTTCTACCTTTTCAAATTCGTTAATCGCTTCCGCTACGATTTGATGTAACAAATCCTCTTTACTCTCAAAGTAATTGTACATCAAACCTTTAGAAACCGATGCAGACTTAGCTATTTTGCTAATAGATGTATTGTGATAACCATTCTCAGCAAAAAGTGGTAAGGCTACTTCCATGATTTTTTCTCGGCTCTTTTGCCGAATCTCATCAAATTGTTCTTTTGACTTTGGAGACATAAATTAATTATTGACCGATCGTTCAGTCAAAGATTCAATAAAAAAGAGATGATTTCCAAATTTTGACCACTGATTTTTATCAATCCTCGATGAAAAGAAGTGAAAATTCGACAAACGGAACAGATTTGTCCTAATTCAAGAACTGTCAATTATTTAGCGAAAGCTATATCAACATATCTACTCTTCTATTGTCTAGTTATTGATTCTAT
>JAKVCU010000178.1 GCA_022448955.1 Saprospiraceae bacterium | reverse complement strand
AAATCCTTTATTGACAAGGGAATGAAGGTTGTAGTAGATAATTCCTTTAAAGCATATGAAATTCAAACTTTTGCTTCTGAAAACGCTTCTCTTATAACTGTTATCGGTGAAGGTTTTGCATCATATGAAGTTAAATCCTTTATTGACAAGGGAGTAGAGGTTGTAGTAGATAATTCCATTGCATCATATGAAATTAAATCTTTTATTTCTAAAAATGCTTCTCTTGTAACTGTTATTGGTAAAGGTTTTACAGCATATGAAATCAAATTCCTTTATTGACAAGGGAGTAGAGGTTGTTGTAGATAATTCCTTTTTAGCACATGAAGTTAAATCCTTTATTGACAAGGGGGGAAATAATTATTAACGATTGAATCTATTTCAGCTCAAAAAACAATAACTTACAGCAAAATCCAAATTGTATTAAAACGCAGTTTAGCCGAACCGTTAATACAGATGAAATTGACTAGACTCTTATTTTTGATTATAATTTGTGTTTCATGTTCTTCAAATAAAGACCAGTCGAAAAAAGAGTCTAACAGTCTTGACTCGGTAATTTCAATTGAATCAAGACAGATTGAGGTCGACCAAAAATTGAGTTCTCACAATGCTGAAGTATTAATCGAACATAAAGAGGTTGAGTCTTTTAACGATTTCTTAGTGAAGTTTAAATCAGATCCTGAATTTCAGATTTCACGAACTGACTTTCCTTTTAACATTATAACTGTTGACATAGTAGATAACGTTAATGTTAAAGGTGTACAAAAATCTGATTGGGAACTTATTGATTTGAACTACGATTCGTCTTATTACTACAGAGAGTTTGATAAATACCAAATGTTCATTGAAACAGCACAAGATAGTTCCAGAATACTGTTTCGAGGAATTGATAATGGGATCCACTGTACCTACATATTTTACAATAGATCCAATAAATGGGTTTTGAATAGATTAGAAGATTTCTCAACTTAAAATACTATACCTAAACAACAGCTAGTAGCAATAGTCGCTTAGGCCAATACGCCTACCAAGCTATAACTGCTAGCTTGGTCGTTCGCTACCATTAAGAAAAAACAAAAAGTGTTCAACCATCAAGAAAAAGTGTTGGAAGAGAAGCTTGAATAATTAGAGTTTTGGCGTAAAATGTAGATATGATAAAGCACAAATCAATTAATCAATTACATGAGTATATGGGGTTTGGAAAACCAACACATCCCTTAATTACCATTATAGACACATCGGAATTGGCTTATGGAGAAGAATTGGTTGGTGTGAAAATTTCATCTGAACTATATTGTATAGCTTTAAAAGACAAAAGCTGTGGCTTGGACTATGGTAGAAATCATTATGATTTCGATGAGGGTGTCATGATGTTTACAGCCCCTAATCAGGTTATTACTTTGAACAAGGCACAGGCATTGAACGAAGTGCAGGGCTGGATGCTATACTTTCATCCTGATTTAATCAGAGATACTCCATTGGGAAATAAATTAGACGATTACAGTTTTTTCTCATATTCTGTTTATGAAGCGTTACACCTTTCAGAGCAAGAGCAAAATACCGTGAGCACTTGCATCAAGATGATTGAAGAGGAAATTAAAGCAAGGATAGATAATCATAGCCGACAGGTTTTAATATCTAATATAGAACTACTCTTGAATTATTGTGCAAGGTTTTATGAGCGTCAATTCAATACCCGCTCTGCACAAAGCAGGGATATTACTTCAAAAGTAGAATCATTGCTAAAAGAATATTTCAAGACAGATAAAATTCTTGATTTGGGTCAGCCTACTATTGCTTATTTAGCGAAAGAATGTCATGTGTCGGCAGGATATCTTAGTGATTTGCTCAAAAAGGAAACAGGGAAGACTGCCAAAGACCATATTAATGAGTTTTTAGTGGAAAAAGCAAAAGACTTATTGTTAGGTTCTGCCGACTCCATTAGCGGAATAGCTTATACACTTGGTTACAATTATCCACACTATTTCAGCCGAATGTTCAAAGCCAAAACAGGAATGACACCACAAGAATATAGAGACAAATAACCCATCAAACTGTCTTAAAATGTGTTAGACTCACCTTGTTCTGTGTTAATCCCTTATTCATGAATTCTTGATATTTGTGTTGTCAAAATTTTTAGAACATCAATTCAAATAATCATGAGTAAAAAAGTGTTAGTCACAGGAGCAAGCGGAGCATTTGGATCATTGACCTGTAAATCCCTTTCCCAAAAAGGGTATCAAGTTATCGGAACAATGCGTTCGACTAAAGACAAAAATGAATCTATAGCCCAAGAACTTCAAAGGGCGGGTGTAAAATTGGTTGAAATCGATTTGACCGAAGAATCAAGTGTCAATAATGGTGTTGCAAAAACTATTGAAGTTTTAGGTGGCTTGGACATTGTTTTTAATAATGCAGGTTTAGGTGCTAATGGTATTCAAGAAATGTTTACTGTAAAAGATATGCAACGTGTTTTTGACGTTAATGTTTTTGGTATGCAGCGACTCATGCGAGCAGTCCTACCGCATTTCAGAAAGCAAGGAAAAGGAACCATATTGCATACATCAAGTTGTATCGGAAGAGTAACCACACCATTTTTGGGCGTTTATTGCGCTTCAAAATACGCTTTAGAATCATTAGCGGAAGGTTATCGTGCAGAACTTTCAGGTTTTGGAATTGAATCTTGCATTATTGAGCCAGGAGGTATGCCTACTGCTTTTATGGGAGGAATGTTGCGACCAAGTGATGAAACCAGAAATCAAGGATACGGAGACATGGTGCATTCTCCTGATGCTTCATTGAAGAGTTATATTGATTACATAAAGACCAATCCAAAGCAATCCCCGCAAGCCGTAGCTGACACAGTTGCTGCATTATTAGAAATGCCATATGGAGAAAAACCATTTAGAATAGTTGTTGATTTTATGGGCTTAAAAGAACCTATTGAAAATTACAATAAGGCTCTGGATCAAGTTACTCAACAAATTTACACAGCCAATGGAGTTGATAATTTATTGAACTTGAACAAAAACTAAATTAGCAATGAATAATACGATATTTATTACTTGTGCAAGTTCAGGTATTGATAAAGTAACTGCAGAGCTGTTTCAACAAAAAGGGGGGAATGTCATTGCAAATATGAGAACACCCGAACAGGAAGCTGAACTAACCAAATCTGAAAATACATTAGTTACCTAATTGTATGTATTGTGTTTGGATTCCATCCAAAATGCAGTAGAAGAAGGTATAAATAAGTTTGGAAAAATTGATGTCCTTGTCAATAATGCAGGCTATGGAGCTTGAGGACAATGACAGGCGTTTCCGAGAGAAAATATCCTTCGCCAATTCAATACTAATGTCATTGGGTTATTGGATTTGACGAGAGCCATAATTTGAAGTAGTCATGATGAAGCTTGTTTTGTAATTTAAAGTGTGCTAACTCTAAATTAACCAAACTGTCAGATTTCATCTTGACTACTTCATTTAAACATATTTTATGACCAATTATTTAATGGGAATTTGATTTCTGACAAATCAAGAAACGCTATGACAGATATAATGGATGGATGGGGAATGGGATTGTCCCAGTTTCCATTTCCAAATAAATTGGCGTACGGTCACCCAGGAAGTATTGATGGATTTAGCTCAATTGCCGTTTATTTCCCTGAAGAAAGATTGGGAGTAACTTACATTACTAACGCTGAAGACTTGCCACTTCGAAATATCTTTTTTATGGCTATAAATGCTTACTTCGATGATACTTTTGAAATTCCGAAATTTTAGCTTTTCGTTCAATTTTAGAATTATTTAATCCTTTACATTTATATTACATCGAATTCATTATTTACAATTTCAATTGATTTGAACACAAATAAAGGAGGGTGAATAAAAAACGATGCACAACACCGTATAAAATTAATTGCTAGTTATAGCCTATTTACGAAAGTCCGCGAGGACTTTCTATCTGTGATTTATTTGCTAAATTTAGTGCTTAAAACACGCAAGAAATCTTATACAAACCGTTAGGCAAAATGAAACAGAAAGAACTATTCAGGTCAGATGGAATTTCAAAATTTGACAAAATAAAATATCGAATCTTCTCCTATCAAAACACTTCCACAAAATAAAATTCAATTTGAGAATAAATAAGATATATGATCTACTGGAAGATTTCAGTAAATACAATACTTTGCCTAAATTTATGGATCGATCTGAGTAATTACAAATAGAAAAAACTGGACATCAGAATTAACTTTACTTTTCGAAATGTAACTAAAATCAAATTATATGAAAGATGATACAAGTAGTAAAACTGCCGAAGCCGCTGCGGCTCTCCGTGCATTGCATTATTTATACGAAACACAACATATTTTTACTGATCCTTTCGCAATTAAATTAACCAATAAGAAATGGAAACTTATTCTGTCCAATAGATTTTTTCCTCAAATTCTTAAAACTACAGTTATGAAGCCTATTTATAATGCTGTAGGAGGTCAAATATTAAGTCGAGGTAGATATGCTGAAGATAAATTAGAAAGTTCAATCAAAAGAGGAATAAAACAGTACGTTATCTTGGGCGCTGGTATGGACACATTCGCTCTAAGGTATCCTAATCTATTAGATAAAATTAAAGTATTTGAAATTGATCATCCAGCTACACAAAAAACAAAAAAAGAAAAATTATTAAAAATCATTAGAACATTACCCGAAAATTTAGTTTTTGTACCTGCAAACTTTGAAAAGCAAACAGTTTCAGATGCACTTCTAAACACATCATTTGATCCAAAAAAACCAACGTTCTTTTCTTGGATGGGAACTTCATATTATCTTACTGAAAAATCAATTTTTGAAACTTTATCTTCGTTAATAAATATAGCTACTAATAATTCCGAAATAGTTTTTGACTATTACATAAACGATAGATTACTTACAAAAGAAGGATTGAATGAAATCAATGCAACTAAAGCATTTGTTGCAAAGCGAGGTGAGGTATTTCTAACTAGTTTTGATCATCAAGAATTAATTCAAAAAGTTAATAAAATAGGATATACACTAGCCGAGTTAGCACCTCCTGATATCATACAAAAACTTTACTTTTTAAATAGGAAAGATAAACTAAAAGCTGCCCAATGGTGTAGCATGATTCATTTAAAAACTAGGAAAAATCAGTAGTGTCCGGTTAAAAAAACGGAAATTCTTATAAGTACTTTGTTTTTCAGCTAGTTACAAAGGATTTGCTCGGAAATGATTTGAAATGCGTCAAAGGTTTCCAAATTAGCATCCAAAATAGGATGGCTAATGAATCAAGGTAAATATGTCTTTGCACAATTGATGGATTTAATCAATCATAAGGAATTTACCAAGTATGTTGACAAATATGGAGGTAATTACTGCGTTCGGAATTTTACCTGTTGGCATCAGTTCCTTTGCATGAGTTTTGGTCAGCTAACCAACCGAGAAAGTCTACGAGATACGGTTGTTTGCCTGCAGGCCCATGATCACAAACTATATCACATGGGCCTTACCAAAGGAGTCTCTAAATCTACCTTAGCAGACGCCAATGAAAAGCGAGATTGGCGGATCTACGCAGATTTTGCCCAGGTTCTGATTAACCAAGCTCGGCCATTATGCCAGGGTGATCAGGAAATGTCGATCGAATTGGATAATGTGGTCTATGCCTTGGATGCTACAACCATCGAACTGTGTTTAGATGTTTTCTGGTGGGCCAAATTCCGCAAGCATAAAGCAGCTGTTAAACTTCACACCTTATTAGATGTGAAATGCGAGATTCCTTGCTTTATCCATATTACAGATGGAACCGTTCATGATGTCAATGTGCTAGATATCATTGAATTTGAAGCGGATGCTTTTTACGTCATGGATCGAGGTTATATTGATTGGAAGCGTTTGTACAAAATACATCTGGCTGGGGCCTATTTTGTCATCCGCGCTAAAGACAATTTGGCCTTCGAACGAATTTATTCTCAAAAGGTGGAAAAATCCACTGGATTGAGATGTGATCAAACGATTCGGCTCACAGGACACTATGCCGTAAAGCATTATCCATAATACCTTCGTCGTATTAAGTATTACGACCTGGAACACGATCAAACGTATGTGTACCTGACGAATCATTTTGAAGCACCTGCTCTACAAGTTACCATTTTGTATGTTAATCGATAGAAAGTAGAGATTTTCTTCAAATGGGGCAAGCAACATCTACGCATCAAAAAATTCTGGGGAGAAAGCCCCAACGCTGTCAAAACTCAAATTTGGATTGCCGTATGCACTTTTGTGCTGGTGGCTATCCTTAAATATAAATTAACTTTGCAACACTCTTTGAACGAAATATTACAAATACTGAGTGTCTCTGTTTTTGATAAAACACCTATAAATCAACTACTTATGAAAAATAATACCAAAAACCTTGACACTCCTGATTCTAATCAGTTGATTATCTTTGATTTATAACCGGACACTACTGTATAAATCTAGACTTTAAAAATTAATGTAAATTGAGGAAAACTGTTTGAACATAGCAGTTGGAACTATGTGGAGATCGTGAGATAGCATTAGAAAAATGAGTTTATGGAACTAATTTGTACTGTTGAAACTTACAGGTCTCAGAAGGTATCCGAGATGAGGATTAAAAATAAAAAACTAGGTACAACAAAAGCTATGACGACCATGCTGGCTACACGCCATCACGCCGCATAGCTCGACCGTTCCACACCATTAAAAAAAAATAGTGCATCAAAAATTCGACATTGAAATAAAAGGGCAAAATGAGAATACAGTT
>JAKVCU010000177.1 GCA_022448955.1 Saprospiraceae bacterium | reverse complement strand
CAAAAAATTACTTCCCGATTTCTATAAGGTCTTTTCTTAGCACCGCCTGCTTTAAGTGTACCGCTTGGCCGTACTAAGAAAAGACGAAATCGAAAAGTTAATTTTTCTGCTTTACTTAATGAACATTAAAAATATTCATCTCTTGAGTAAATTATCTCAATTAGAATGGTTTGAGGAACTAGGCCTTCCAACTGCAAAATTTCAAGGTATTTCCTACCAAGAATTTACCAATGGAAATAATGCTGCTACTCACTTAAACTTCCCATTAGCAGTACGTTCTACTTTTGAAGAAGAAGATGGTGACGAAAAGAGCTTTGCTGGTAATTTTCATACTGCTTTAGAAGTAAGGAAAGAGGGACTAAAATCTGCCATTCAAGCGGTCTTTGATTCTTATCCCAAAGCAGAGAACAATCAGGTGATTGTGCAAGAGATGATTAATGCTTCTTACAGTGGCGTACTTTTTGCTTATAAGACAGGCGTTTGGAAGTTAGAAATGGTAAAAGGATTAGGAGAAAACCTAGTTTCTGGAAAAATGACGCCAAGTGTTTTATTACTTCCAAAGTTTCAAAAGGCAGATATCAATTGGAATAAAATTTTCACCTTCTGGAAGACCAATGAACTCATATTTGAAAAAAATAAATCTGCGCTCATTCAATTAAGCGTTTTCACGCAAAAGTTATTGGCCAATAGTCCTAATACTGTAGGATTAGATATAGAATTTAGTATAGATAAAGGAGGGCAGCTTTATCTGCTTCAAGCACGGCCCATCACCACGCCAGAAGAAGAAGAGGAAGTTTTGACTTCTGCTAATCACAAAGAAATTCTACCGCCCCAACCTTCGAGAATGATGACCTCCTTGATCGAAGATGCAGGAGAAGATTTGTTTCAATACTATTTGGATTTAGACAGGAGTCTCACCCCAAGGAAGTTTATTGCCAAGGCAGCTGGCATGCCGTGGATTAATTTATCTGCCTTGTTGGATATTATGGTAGCATGGGGATTGCCAACAAGTTTGGTCTGTAAATCGGTTGGCGCAGAGGACTTTTACCAAGTTGGTCTACGACCGTATCGTATTTTGCGAAAGCTACCCGTCTTTTTTAAAATTTTGCGACAGCAGCAAAATATCAAAAAGGCCATCAAAAAATGGGTGAAAGTAAAAAGCAATCAACTCCCACAACAACAACAAAAACGACAAGAAGAGTGGCATACAACGCCTGGCCTAGCATTCCAAAACTGGCAAGAAAGCTTCCAAACACTTTATGTAGAGCTAGTTACTCATATGCAAGCGCTTACGGGGGCCATGTCAGGAGGCGTTGGATTGCTTAACAAATTGGGTTATCTGCAATACTTACCCAATAATAGTCAAAGCACTGATTATTTGAATGCATTCCAAAATTTGATTCAAAACCAAATTACAGTAGAAAAATTCATTGAATCTTATGGTCATCGTGGATTTTATGAATCTGATATTGGTCAAAAAAGATTTGCAGAATATACAGCTGAAGATTGGGATTCCATTCTTGGCAGTGGTTCTACTACTAAAACGAAAACACCCCAAAAGCAAGAAAAAAGATGGGTAGGATGGTTATTTAGCAATACTGCTAGTCTGATTCATGCTAGAGAATGGATTAGGCACGAAAGTATGCGCTTTTTCCAATTACATCGATCGGAGTTATTGACATATTTCACAGATAAGTACCCTAATATTGATCCATTTCAATATCCTTTTGAAGATATTAAAGCATTACTTCAAGGAAATATCAGTCCTACAGAATTAGAAAATAAAGACTATCCTGTACTTTCAGGATGGGATATGGATAGTTTTTTAGCCAATACTTTAGGACGAAGGCTTGCTGTGCCAGGAATTTTACAAGAAGAAAAGCGAGAAGCTGGTATTGGGATATACCCTGGAAAAGTAGAAGGCCAAGTTTGGCGAGTAGAAGTAGCTAACTTTAAGGACGCTATACCTCCAAACTTTGAAAATATCATTCTAGTCGCAGATGCTTTAGATCCCGGTTGGATTCCGTATTTCACGAAAGTGGATGCAGTGGTATCGCATGTAGGAGGTTTATTATCTCATGCCTCGATCATATTACGGGAATCAAGCATCCCATCCATCACTCAATTTCCCAGACATTTGAGTTTAGCGACAGGAGATTGGATTAGTATGGATGGTCAGACAGGAAAAATCGAAAGGCTTACCAATCTAAGCCCTGATAGTTTTTAACATTTACATTTAATGAAGGATTAGCCGATCGGAAACCTTCAATCAAATCTTTGATCGTAGCTTCATTTTCGTCCTCATAGGTCAACAAGAAAGAAGCCAGTCGATTGCTATTGGGTTGATTTGTAATTTCAATCCAATCATTTGGATCATTCTTTACCGTATAGTAGCCATAATAACCGATAGAAAGGTTAGGTCGGGTAGCAAATTGCTCTAATGATTCAATGAATGCTAAGGCATCTAATTCATCTGGACCATAATCGATATACCCCCAAAAGGAGTTCTCAGGAACTCTTAACAAAACAGAGCTAGGAATATTGATGCCATTTTCTGTGTCCATCTTTAAGAAATAGCGATTTTGATTTGTTTCTAACTGTCCTGCATTGAATACGGTATTTTGAAGATTAATTTCCAAATTATATGAGCCTTCATGCAAAGCACCCACCACTTCTTCTCCTTTTGCGGGAGCCAGTCCTTCCAAGCAATCCTCAGGCTGATTAATACCATTGACCTCTAGGGCTAATTCATTACCTAATTTCAATAATGTGGTATTGATGGTTGTATTCAGGCAAGTATCATTTTGGATGGTACGGATCTGTAGATATAGTGTGCGCTGTGATGGAGATAAGGCTTCCCACATCTCAATGTAGAATTCATCCTCTACATCAGTGACCAGTATTGGATCATTGAGGTTATCCAATCCACAGCTTGTCACCAAGCATATACCCATCAAAATAGTCAGTAAATTTCTATTCACCCACATAAATAGTATGAATTTAAGTAATGATCTAGAAGGCATTAATAAGCTTCCTAGAAATTAAACGCTAGTAAAAACAAAATGCTGCTTTAATGGATAGGGATAATTCACTAAGGGGCAATATAGGCATAAAATTTAATTGTTGCTAAAAAAGAAAGGCACAGAAAACATTGTTTCTGTGCCAGGTAATTAAGAGCGTGATTAAATTTTCTATTATCTAGAAACCATGGCTTTAAGAACTATGGTATTCGACTAGATCAGTTACTTAGCTTGCTAAGCTCCGTCGTAAATCCTTAGCCAAAACCCTACCTTTACCGGTAGGCAGGCTCAAATCTTTGATTTTCTTTTTGAATAAAAAATTTAGTACACTCTAATTTTTATAAGTCGGGTATATACAAATGCTCAATTACTTTCTTGCCATTGGCAAAACTACTGAATCAATAACGTGAATAACGCCGTTTGTTCCTTTTAAATCCACAGCAGTTACAGTTGCCATTCCTCCATTTTCGTCCATCAATACGACATTACCATCTTTAATCATGGCAGTAAGGGTTCCTCCTTGAACGGTTGTCACCTCTGCTTTACCATTACCTGCCTTAATGGCACCAACTACCGCTTTAGAATCTAGATTACCTGCCACTACATGGTAAGTTAAGATACTTGCTAATTGAGCTTTATTTTCTGGCTTCAACAAGGTTTCTACTGTACCCTCTGGTAATTTTTCAAATGCTTTATTTACTGGTGCAAAGATGGTAAATGGCCCTTCGCTTTTTAGCGTTTCCACTAAATCAGCTGCTTGAACTGCTGCTACTAGGGTAGTATGATCTTTTGAACTAATTGCGATATCCACTACGTCGTCATCACCTCCTTTGTTAGCTACTTTAATGGCTTTAGCGTTGCTTTTTTCGCCACATTGTGCTTGGATGGTGTTAGTGAATACAAATGCAAAAAATAGTGCTACTAATACAAAAATTCCTTTTTTCATTTTCGAATGATTATTTATTTAAAAATTGAAATCGACATATATACGAGAAGAAGAGGGAATTGGATTTTGTCCAGAATTAAGAATTTGTTAAATAAATCACAATGAAAGATTCAACAAAACATTATTTTAAGCGCTAAGCGTATGGGATGTTTCAGACTTCCAAGGTGTTACGGTATTCTATAAATACCTAATAGTGCGAGATAACCCTTTAAATTATGGAAGGGCTTCGCCAAGTTCTTAGACAAAATTGCTTGTATAATAGAATTGTTCATTTGAAAATTATAAGTAACCGAAGAGAGGAAAGTTACGCATGATTTTTAAGCGAACCTAAAGCTGTCAGCCTGCTGGCAGGTACGGTTTCGGGCAAACTACTTATAAAATTATTAGGCTAAGTTTTCATGAACTGCTTTTTATTCCATAGTACCGAATGCATGCTTCGAGCTTTCTGACAGACCGTTCGCACTCATCATTTCGGTAAAATAAAATAAGTAAACATAAATTTATAAGCCTCCTATGTATTTTGAGTTAGGCTTGCAATAGTCTGCTTATCTCAAAAATAAAGTTGAGATCGCTCATTTTGTATCATGAAGAATCAAGAAAAAAATATCATCCAAGGATTACAGCAGCAAGACAAAAAGATTATTGCTCTATTGTATGATCAGTATGGCCCGACCCTGTATGGTATCATTTTGAAGATTGTGCAAAGTGAAGAAGTCGCCCAAGACGTTCTCCAGGAAGTATTTATAAAAATATGGAAAAATGGTACTCGGTATGATACAAAAAAAGGTAGCTTATTTACATGGATGTTGAATATTGCCAGAAATACAGCTATTGATAAGACACGCTCTGCCAGTTTCCGACAAAAAGCAAAAATCCAAGATCTCGATCAAACCGTATATAATAATGCAAGTTTAACTACTGAACAAAATACAGATGTTATTGGATTGAAAAATTTTGTAAATGGTTTGGAGGAAAAATATCGTGAAATCATAGATTTAGTGTATTTTCGAGGATACACCCAAAAAGAAGTAGAAAAACACTTAAATATTCCACTTGGAACTGTTAAATCTCGTGTAAGAATCGCTTTAAGGGAATTAAAACGTATTTTTGACGAACAAAAGATCAATATTATTGTCTTGGTTTTGAGCCAATTGGGATAGCGGGTCATTGTCGGTTGTGGGTTCAAAGATTTGAATAATTAATTGTTGGTAAAATGCATAGTTTTTATTAGCAATTAATGAAAGTGTCGATAGCTAAGGCTATCAATAAACAGAAAATCAAAAAAGTATAGATTAGCATACAGGAATGAATAAGGAGCAATTTTTAAAATCTGGTTTGATCGAACAATTTGTATTGGGAATTACTTCTCCAGAAGAAGCGGCAGAAGTAGAGCGATATGCTGCTACTTTCCCTGAAATACAAGAAGAGATTATTCAATTGAGGGAAGCAATTGAAGATTATGCCAAGCAATATGCAATAGAGCCTCCTTCCGGTACTAAAGATGCCATTTTAAATGAAATTGATACAATTCAATATCGGGCAAATACTAACACCTCTTCCAATACTTGGCTAAGTTGGCTCCCCATGGCTGCCATTCTGGCTAGCGTGATATTAGCATTCAACTTTTATCAAAAGAAAAATCAAGTAGAAAAAGTACTTTTTGAAACTGAAAACCAATTTGTTGCATTTCAAAAAGAGTGTGAAGAAGAAAAAGCCCGGCTTCAGCCAATACAAGATCGATATGCATTTTTGACCAACAAAGCTACTCAAGCAGTGAATATCACTGGTACCGGATTATCTCCAGATGCAAATGTAGTGGTATATTACAATGCCGAAGAAGAAAGTGCATTGCTTAATGTTTTAAACTTACCAGCACCTCCTGCAGGGAAGACTTACCAAATGTGGGCAGATGTTGAAGGTGTAATGATCGACATGGGCGTATTTGAAGTTAATGACCCTTCACTACGCGAAATGGTTTTCATTAAACACGCAGAAAGCCTAAATATTACCCTCGAACCATTAGGTGGCAGTGATCATCCAACGGTATCCCTTCTCCAAGCCAACGGTAAAGTACAAGCCTAGCGATCAATTATTTAGGTAATTATCTAATTTTTTTCATTCTCTCTAAAAAAAAATTAACAAAATCTTAGGATTTTCTTTAAAATTTTGAGAGATTAGCATGGCCCTCATGAACAGAAGAAATCCACTTTTTCTTAAATCAAACATTTCGGCTATGCTAGTTCTTTACATCGCGACAGGAGCTTTCCTGATCGGAGGAGGGTTGATTCTTGGTTCTAATTTAATGTCATCTCAAAGTAGCAATACAAGATATTACAATTAGTGCAATAAGAGAATACCAGTTGGAGGGTTTAAACATCAAAATTACTGGTCGAATACCAGGTCACGCAAAGGATCAAACAGTTCCAACTCACAAAAACTACTATGAGAAAATGAGTTCGGTAACCAATGTTCCCAAAAGAAATAACTAATAATTCCTCCCCTCAAACTAGGTGGAGTTTCAGAGTGAAACTCCACCTTTTTTTATTTTATCATTTTTTGGCAAAGTATTTGTACTTACCTCAATAGTTAAAAGAAGCGGATAGCCAATAGCATTAATATGCATCAGAAAGAGATTAATATGTATGCTATGAACTATTGCTCTATCAACTAGGACTAACTAGCAGTGAACACTCTATAACAAACATTATTATAACGCTTTAATTAAACAAACTATGACGTTGATTTATTTGGCAATTGCTGCCTTCATGATTGGTGGCGGACTCATTGCCATTACGGGGCGTGTGTCTCAACAAGAAGAAATTTCTTAAAAAGTTTAGATTCTTCTATTCCCCTAAGCAAAAGAAATAGAACCATGAAGTACAATGACTTCATGGTTCTTTCTAATTTAAGGGGTAAAGTAAATACTTTACTTAAGCGGCTAGTCAAATTTGCTTGTATAATAAATTCGTCAGCTCAAAAATAGTAAGTAACTGACGATAGGAAAGTTACGAGCGATTTTAGAACTGACTAAAAGAATTTATTA
>JAKVCU010000176.1 GCA_022448955.1 Saprospiraceae bacterium | reverse complement strand
GAATTTATTATACAAGCAATTTTGACTAGCCGCTTAAGTAACTGACGATAGTAAAGTTAAGCCTGATTTCGAACGAAGGTAAAGACCTGTCTGCCTATGGCTTAATTTTATTATACCAATTCCAGCATGCCGAATGGCACCGTTTCGGGCGAATTACTTATATTTTAAATGAGATTAAGTTAAAAGATGGCTTTACTTCTTAATTCTCGCCTTGATAGTCGTTCCTTTCATTACTTTTCAGGCTCATCTACTTTTGAATGACATCCAATCACAGACATTGGAAAAATTGGTATATACCTCCTTCATCGTGGCTGCTTTATGTTTTGTCAATTAGTTCATTTACTAAAAGTTGTAGTCAAGTTGAGCATTTGTCATACAGATTATGCAGTAAAACAGTCTATTTGGATAGTATTTTATCTTTCTGGCCTAACTACTTAGCCACTGGATCGGTCATAAATTGATCTATTGCAGGAGGCGTTTTATTGATCTTACTTTTAAAGGAAGTTCTGACTTAAGCAAAAATATATATATTAATATTATACATAATATATTTGTTATCAATCTAATTATTTAGATAGTTGCCCTTAAAAGTGTAGGATGTAAGTAATTAGTAAGCTGACTTATTGTGACTTTAAGGTTGCAAAAAAAAGTTTTTGATTCCTAAATTTATAAATAATCAAACGCAACCCGACTCATCATGAAATATATCATTGCTTCTGTACTTGTACTATGTACTAGTACCATCTTGTTTTCACAGCATACTCATACTGGCATAGTCCTAGATGAAGAGACCTTACAGCCACTTACTGGCGTAAATGTTTCCCTTTTGGAAAATCAGCAAATAGGTACCAATACAGACGATAAAGGGCTATTTTCGATCACGATTGCTTCGGAAGAAGCAGACTTCGTATTTACTTATCTAGGATATGAAGGTGATACAGTTCGGCTTTCGCCAAATACTTCATATAGTGATACCATCTTTCTTAAGTCAGATGTTTTCCAACTTCCCGATGTAGAGATCACTGCTCAAATTCAAATTATTCCGGTTACTCGACCCAAACACTCCGTATTAGACTTTTCTATTTGGAATGACTATGTAGTTTATGTTCGATATATCGGACAGAAAAAAGCATTGGTTTTAGCAGATTTGAATGGCTATCCCATTTTTTCTAAAACTATTGATTTAAAAGGCGTCGAAAAACTACATCGGTCCTGTTTGGGTAATTTACATCTGATTACGGGTACCAAGGGGGTAGAAATGTTTATCGAGCAGGATACTATCAGAATAGGGAAAGTATATGATCGCAAATTTTACGATCTATATTTGGAACCTTGTGTGGCAGAATTGGATGACGAAATTATCCTTCGCAAGGAGAAAGATTTAGGTTTGCGAACATCATTCAAAAAAATATATAAAGATGCCAGCGGAAGTGAATTGATCTACAGCGTAATTGATGAAGATAAGTTAAGAAGCTATTACGATAAATATTTCTTGGTTAATTCTAATGATAATGATGCCATCGCTCTATTACAAATATCATATGATGATTTTAAATATTTACAGCGATTAGAATTTGAAAGAGACTTCTACCGAAAGATTTTCCTGAAAGGTATTAAAATTCCTTTGGTCAAAATGCAGGATAAACTGGCCATCTTTGATTTTGTAAATGGGTGCCTGGTTTTCACAGACTATGATGGCAATATTGGAGATATAAAAGATATTGACTTCCATCTCAATCCAGATTGGGCAAAGACTGTTATTATTGATGATGTAGAACAGCGTATTTTTACCACTTTCAAAAAAGGAACAGGGAAATTCATTGCTGAAATAGATTTGAATACTGGCAAGTGTAAAAAACCACTACACCTAGACTCCAAATTAGTGAAGAAAATTGATATACATAATGGGCAAATGTATTTACTGCAAAGTGAAGCCCATCTATCCTACTGGACACTAAATAAAGTCCGTCTTTAAGATGAATGTCTCATGGGGGGTATTGCAATAGTAAAGTCTTATGAGATTCTTAGAAATCGTAAAAAAAGCACTAATCTTTGTATGGAAATTAACCTAAGATGTATAAAATTTCTTAGGTTAATTTTATCTTTCAGTTTAAGCTTTTTAGCTCAATTCTTACCAAGTTTTACGTAAATTACAATTGAAATTAATCACTTACTAAAGTGATCATTATTTTGTCTTTTATGTCTAATAAAATTCAAATTCTAGTACATAATTAGTGTCCGATTTTACAATTAGAATCTCAAACAAGGATCGAAGATGGAATCAGTAAAAAAACGCTTTAAAAAGATATTAGTCGCTAATAGAGGAGAAATTGCAATACGAATATTACGTGCCGCTTCTGAGTTGAAGCTACGCACTGTTGCTATATATACCCACGAAGATCGTTATTCTCAACACCGATACAAAGCAGATGAAGCTTACCAAATTGGTATGGATAATGATCCTTTGAAGCCATATTTGGATATAGAAGAAATCCTAAGAGTAGCCAAACGTAATCAAGTAGATGCTATTCATCCCGGCTATGGTTTCCTTTCGGAAAATGTCACCTTTGCTAGACGTTGTAGAGAAGAGGGAATCGCATTTGTAGGGCCTGCCCCAGAGGTGATGGAACAACTAGGGGATAAGGTAGCCGCTAAGAAATTAGCACGTTCTGTTGATGTGCCTTTAATCGAAGATAGCCGCCAAGATTTGACTTCTGAGGACATCGCTAAAGAAGAGGCCGCAAAAATCGGTTTCCCTATTATGATTAAAGCTGCTGCTGGTGGTGGTGGGCGTGGAATGCGTGTAGTGCGTAATATGAATGAATTAGTACACGAATATCATGAGGCTAGAGGCGAAGCAAAAACAGCTTTCGGCGATGATACCGTATTCTTAGAGAAATTTATCGAAAAGCCAAAGCACATTGAGGTGCAGATTTTAGGAGATAATTATGGCAATATTGTTCACCTTTATGAGAGAGATTGTTCGGTACAACGTCGTTTCCAGAAGGTTGTTGAAATAGCACCTTGTCTTACCTTAAAACAAAGTACCAAAGATAAATTATATGGCTATGCATTGAGTCTGGCGCAAGCCGTAAATTATAACAATGCAGGAACGGTAGAATTTTTGGTAGACCAAGAAGAAAATATCTACTTCATTGAGGTCAACCCAAGAGTACAGGTGGAACATACCGTAACAGAAGAGGTAACCGGTATCGATATCGTAAGAAGTCAGATTCTGATTGCCATGGGCTATGCTCTAGAGCACCCAACCATTTATATTCGATCGCAAGAAGATGTAAAAGTACATGGTTGTGCGCTACAATGTAGAGTAACGACAGAAGATCCATCTGCTGATTTCAAACCAGATTATGGATCATTGATTGTTTATCGATCTGCTGTAGGTATGGGTATTCGCTTGGATGCCGGTAGTGCTTATCCAGGGGCAAAGATTTCTCCATTCTTCGATAGCATGTTGGTAAAGGTAACTGCTTGGGGGCGTACATTGGAAGGTGCAAGTGACCGAATGCATAGAGCCTTACGCGAGTTTAGAATTCGAGGGGTGAAAACGAATATTGGCTTCCTGCTTAACTTATTGAATGTACAAGAATTCCGTTCAGGAAAAGCAACGGTCAACTTTATCAAAGATCATCCAGGCTTGTTAGCACCGCCAAGATGGCGTGATAGAGCCACCAAAATGTTGAATTACTTAGCAGAGGTAATCGTAAATGATAATCCTGATGTGAAGTATAAGGAGGATAGCAAAATATTCCATACACCTATTGTTCCAGCTTTTGATGATCAAGCAGCTGTTCCTAAAGGTACGCGTGATCGTTTGAAAGAGCATGGCAGAGATGCCTTCATTCAATGGTTGATGAATGAACGTGCCGTTCAATATACCGATACGACCTTTAGAGATGCACACCAATCTTTATTAGCAACAAGAATGCGTACCTACGATATGCTGAAAGTGGCAGAGAGCTTCGCACATCATAATGCGCATCAATTATTCTCAATGGAGGTATGGGGTGGAGCAACCTTTGATGTGGCACTTCGCTTTTTGAAAGAATGCCCATGGCAAAGATTAGAGCTACTGAGAGAGGCTATCCCAAATACGCTTTTCCAAATGTTATTGCGTGGATCAAATGCAGTCGGCTACACCGCTTATCCAGATAACTTAATTGAAAAGTTCATTGTACAAGCTGCAGATACTGGCATTGATGTATTCCGGATTTTTGATTCTTTGAATTGGCTAGAAGCTATGAAAACGAGTATCAGAACAGTGGTTAATGAAACCAATGCAATTGCAGAGGCCTGCATATGTTATACCGGCGATATCTCTGATAATCGTCGTACAAAGTTTAATTTGCAGTATTATATGGACTTAGCTCGCCGACTAGAAGATGAAGGTGCACATATTATCGCAATTAAAGATATGGCAGGTTTATTAAAGCCATTTGCAGCAGAGATTTTAGTCACTCAATTAAAAGAAGTATTGAGTATTCCTGTGCATTTGCATACGCATGATACCTCATCCATCCAATCTGCTACTTATCTGAAAGCCATCGAAGCGGGCGTGGATGTAGTGGATGTTGCGATCAGTTCTATGTCAGGATTGACTTCTCAACCTAACTTCAATTCAGTGGCATCTATGATGCAAGGTCATGAAAGAGAGCAAGCAATCAATTTAGATTCCCTCAATGCTTTCTCCAATTATTGGGAGAGCGTTCGTCAATATTATTATCCATTTGAAACAGAGCTTCGCGCGGGTACGGCAGAAGTTTATGATCATGAAATACCAGGTGGACAATACTCCAATTTGAGGCCACAGGCCAGAGGCCTTGGACTGGAAGAACAGTTTGATATCATTAAAAAGAATTACAAAGCTGCGAATGAGCTATTTGGTGAAATTATTAAAGTAACACCTTCTTCAAAAGTAGTAGGGGACATGGCCATGTTCATGACTTCTAACGGATTGACAAAATCAGATGTATTGAAAAAAGGAAATAACCTTTCCTTCCCAGATAGTGTAAAGAATTTAATGCGTGGTGATCTTGGGCAGATCGAAGGTGGTTTCCCGCCTGAAATTCAAGCCATGATTTTGAAAGGAGAGGCGCCGTACATCGACCGTCCAAATGCACACCTTGATCCAATCGACTTTGATGCAGAATTTAAAGCTTTCCAAAAGGAATTTGGTGACCATTTACCAATGCGCGACTTCTTGAGTTATAAACTTTATCCAAAAGTATATTCCAATTATCAAGAGACTTATGCGCAATATGGTGAGGTAAGGAATCTGCCTTCGACTTCCTTCTTTTTTGGCTTAAAGCCAAATGAAGAGATTATTGTTAGCCTTGATCCAGGTAAAAATATATTGATCAAGTTCCTAAATATCACAGAACCAGATGAGCAAGGTGTAAGGTTGGTATTTTTCCAATTGAATGGGCAAACAAGATCTATTCCTGTTCAAGATCGTTCAATTAAAACAGAAAAAGCAGCCCATCGTAAGGCCAAAGGAGATAAAGAAATTGGTGCACCGCTTCAAGGTAGCCTTTCTAAAATTTTGGTGGAAGAAGGCCAAGAAATTGAAGAAAATACACCATTGTTTATCATCGAAGCCATGAAGATGGAAAGTACTATCACGGCTACTGCTGCTGGTAAAGTCAAGTTCATTCACCTAAAGGAAAAAACCTTAGTAGAACAAGATGATTTAGTGGTAGAACTTGAATAGGCTATAGAAAATCTTCTATAAAATGTAAGACGTGATCGGGGCATTCTTCTTGTGGGAAATGCCCCGCTTCTAATTCATGCACCTCTGCCTTTGGAAAACGCTTTTTCCAAATATCTAAATAATGAGCTTTAATTAAGCTATCCTCTTTTCCCCATAAAATGAGCATCGGGATATTTTGAAGGGCATCTATTTGTTGCCAATGGGACTCGTACCAATCTGAGGCTTCCGCCAAACTTAATGCAATTTGCAAGGGGCCTTGTCTTTGAGCTTTATTGGGGAATACCTTGATATAATGTTGGTGAATAGACTTTGATAACTTTTTCTGATCAAAGAAAGCTTGTTTGACGAGAAATTTGGGTGAAAAATTCATGTTTAAGTAAAGAAATCTTCCAATCCAAGACTTTAATAATTGATCAACTTTGGGCAAATCTGGATGATCCTTGGTACTCCACAACCAAGTATTGAATACAACTAGCTTATTGATTTTTTGAGGATTTTTAATCGCATAAGGTAAGGCAATTGGCCCTCCAAAATCGTGTACTACTAAGGTGAATTGAGGAAGATTCAAATATTCTATGAATGCTTCAAATCGTTGGGCATGGTCTTGTACACGCAATGGAACATTCTGAGGTTTTTCTGATAAACCAAAGCCAAGGTGATCCATGGCAATACAACGATATTGTTTAGATAAATCCTTGATCAAATGTCTATACAAAAAGGACCAAGTGGGCGTTCCATGTACAAATACGATAGGATCGCCTTTCCCTTCATCGATATAGTGAATCTGCCCATCTTTACTATGGAAAAAATGACTTTTAAATGGATACATTTGGCCTTGAAGCCAAGAGGAATTGCTTTGCATTTTTTTTATTACAAAACTGCAGGACTTCTGGAAAGAAAATATTGAGGTAGATCAAGATTAAATTTTTATACTTTGCATAAAACGGCTAAATGTTTCTTGGCTAATGCCTAAATAGGAGGCTAGATACTTTTGCGGGACCTTTTGAAGCATGTGTGCACTGCGTTTCATAAAAGCACGGAAACGTTCTTCTGCAGTAAAGCAAAGCAATTCTTTCTGTCGTTTGAGCAAACCCTCTAGTACAAATTCGACCATCTGGGATTTCGCTTTAGCGATAGAAGGATAATTTTCTATAAGTTGCTGAAAGGTATTATGGTGAATGCGAATCATTTTGGAAGGTGTCAGGGCTTGTAGATAGTACTCGCTTGGCTTTTGTAATAGAAAAGATTCTGGAATACCCGACACATCACCTTCGTAAGAAAACATAAAGGTGATTTCTTTATCATGATGTACATAATAGCTTCGTTGAGTACCAGAAAGTACGAAATACATATATTGCTCCGTATTCCCTTCCCAAGTAATGATTTCCATTCGACTGAATTGCACTTCTTCTGCATCGCGTAGTAATGCTTGTTGTGCTTCGGCTGGAATACCAAAGTTTTTATAAAAAGATTCAAGGAAAGGATTATTTTGGATCATATTGAATATATAAGCGGCTAGACAAAATTGCTTGTGTAATAAATTCGTCAGCTCAAAAATAGTAAGTAACTGACAATAGGAAAGTTACGCACGATTTTT
>JAKVCU010000175.1 GCA_022448955.1 Saprospiraceae bacterium | reverse complement strand
CTAACGTAAAAAATGTTTGTTAAATTCTCATGTATAAAATACTGTAAATCAATAATCTTTTTTACGTTAGTCAGAATGAGGAGAAATAAAAAGAGAAAGAGGACTATATTCGTGGGGACAGGACGAACTCTTCTAAGAATAGGAAGCAGAACGGATAGCTGAGGTGATCGAAATATGCGTGAAATGCTAATAGTTTTGCTGTTTACTGCTTTTGGGTAACCTGATACCCAGACTTACCTAGAACAGCGTTCGATATGAAGAAGAAACGCGATGATATTAGAATTAGATTTTTGAATAGCACATCAGATTAGACTTAGGGAAAATAGTAAAAGAGAATTTGGCGTAATCTATTTGAGATTGAAAGCCAAAAAAGGTGATAGATGAACTCATAAAAATTGATAATGGAGATGCTCAAAACTGTGGAACAGGGACTGCATATGAAATTTTGAATGCAAAAACTGTGTTGAATGCGTTTTCTAAGCAATGCAAAAAAGAGGGGATGAGATCAGAAAATGAGTTAAGGTTCTGAAATTTAACAAAACATGACGCAAATAAGATGTAAATTAGATGATCAAAAAAGATAATAATCAAAAAATACACTGCAGGCAACAAAAGCTATGACGACCATGCTGGCTACACGCCATCACGCCGCATAGCTCGACCGTTGCAGGTAATTTTCCTTAAACTGCAACATTTGTAAAATTTAGATGTCATTCATATTAAGTATTACTTAATTGCTAAGTACAGGACAAAACTAAAAAATCCTAATTTGAAAGGCAAAAATGGTTGTTTCATGCTTGAATTTCAGCCCAAATAGGCCTCGAATCCCGATTAAAATATCATTTGCATTAAAGAAAATAAGTTTTGTCCTGTGCTTAGACTTAATTGTTATAATGATGAAAAAAATCTTTAAATATTTAGGAACTCTATGTGTTGCATTAATTTTGGTATTGGTAATCAAAAAACTAAATTCCAATAGTAAGCAACAAATTTTTGAATTCAAGTTTGAAGGCGTAGTTCTCAATGGTATATTAAACCTTCCAAAAAATCAAGAACCAAAAGGAATTATACTCTTACTGCATGGTTCTGGAAGAACCAATGCTGTAGCACAAAACAAGTACTCAGATGTAAGAAAAATAATGGTTGATGCAGGGTATGCAACTTACATGTGGGATAAAAAAGGTTGCGGTAAGAGTGGTGGTACTTTTGATATTAATCAAACTATTAATAATAGTGCATTAGAAGCTATTGCTGCAATTAATGTCCTGAAAGAAAATAAAATACCAGGATATAACCAGATTGGTTTATATGGAGGAAGTTTAGCCGGATGGATAAACCCAACAATAATCAATCAATACGAAGGAATAGCCTTTTGGATTTCGGTAAGTGGAGGCGACGATAAAGAGAACTTTAGCTACCACCTAGGGGAAAATCTGCGAATTGACGGGGTAAGAAATGATTCCATTAATTTGGTTGTTAACCAATGGTTAAAAGGGATAAAAATTGCACATTCTGGTGGGAGCTATGAAGAATACATGAATGCTACCCAAGCGCTTCAAAACAACAAGTTTTGGTCAAGATTCGTGAAGCAAAATTATGGTGAATTGAGTGAAGAAGTATACACTGGTTTTCAAAAGCCCTTAATGAAAAGAAAACTTGACCCAGAAACTGGATTGCCTATTAATATTGATAATTTTGAAGAGCTTTTATCTAGTGTAAATATTCCAGTTTTGGCATTGTTTGGAGAAAAAGACATGAACATAGACTGGAGAAAAACCAAGTCTTTATATGAAAAAACAATAGGCGTTCATGGAGATTTAACCGTAGTGTCATTCCCGGATTGTAACCACAGTATTCAGGAATGTGAAACAGGAGGTTTTCATGAATTTCAGGATAATATATTTCCTCCCGAGCGATGTGATGGTTTTCTATCTGCCATTGAAAACTGGTTAAAAAACAGATAATAAACTACCTGCAACAACGTGTATAATTCATGCGGTTGATGGTTAAGACAAGGAAGAATTCTTACTTTTAGTGAAAGTTGATTTCCATCGGAATCATCCTGCGGGCGATTCCGCACAAACCAAACTCAAACACGTTAGCAACAACCAAAGAAAAGGAATTGCTATTGTTTTGAATAAAAAAAATACCATTTTAATGAATATCAAATATATGAAATCTCCAGTAATAATCTTATTCATACTGCTAGCTCAATTTTCATTTAGTCAAGAGACAACTTTGACCAATGATTACAAAAAAGATGTCATTAAAAAACTGACTACTTTAATTAACGATTTTTACATCTATCCCGATATCGCACAAAAAACTAGTGAACATCTGAATAAGGAATATCAATCTGGCTATTTTGATAGCTATAAAGACCATCAAACATTTGCGAATGCACTCACTGAAGCAGTCCAAAGTATCAACAATGATAAGCATATGCGTATTATGGCAAATAAGTCATATAAAGCACCAGAGAACTCGCTGGAAAGAAAAGCTGAACAGCGCATGGACCAGATTAATAATTACAGAAACTTTAATCACGGGTTTAAAGAAGTGAAATTATTGGAGGGGAATGTTGCGTATTTAGACCTCAGAGGTTTTGCAGGAATGGATAGAGCTAAAGAAATTGCAGATGCCTTTATGAAATTAATGTCTCAAGCTGATGCAGTAATAATTGATTTAACCAAAAATGGTGGAGGAGACCCTTCTATGGTTCAATATTTATGCAGTTATTTTTTTAAACAAAAGTTACATCTAAATAGTCTCTACTATCGAGAAGGCAATCGAACAGAGGAATATTGGACTTTAGAGGAAGTAGGTGGAAAAAAAATGGACAATGTGCCTTTATTTGTAATGATAAGTGAAAGAACTTTCTCTGGCGCAGAGGAATTTTCTTATAATATGCAAACTCAAAAAAGAGCTACATTAATTGGACAAACTTCTGATGGTGGTGCCAATCCAGGAGGAACAAGAGAAATCAATAAGGATCTTGCGGTCTTTATTCCCACAGGTCGAGCAATTAATCCTATTACGAATACAAGCTGGGAAGGAACAGGTGTGATACCTGATATTAAAACGACAAAAGATAAAACATTTGAACAAGCATATACACTAGCCGAAGAGGCGGCCGAAACTCAGCGGAAAAATAAAACCGAAAATTATATCCAATTGCATAAAGAACTAAACAAACATCTTGACGAGTATAGGAAAGAAGAATCAGAAATTAATATCAATAAAAGTATATCAAATTTTGTGGATGCTGGACTTTTTGGTGAATGGGATATCAATACCTTAGGTTATGAATATTTATTGAACTTGAATAAGCCAAAAATCGCTTTATGTATCCTAAAATCAAATACAATACTTTTCCGCAACTCACCAAATGTATTTGATAGCTACGGAGAGGCTCTGAAAATGAATGGAGATTTAAATGCTTCGTTAGAAAGTTATCAGAAAGCTTTAGATATAGCAATTAAAAACAATGATCAAAATCTTGACTACTATAAAGAAGCCTTGCAAAATATTAAAGACGAGATTGAACGTGGCAAGTAAGAGTGTACCTTTAAATAAATAAAGGTAGTTGCTAACAAGGTGTATAGTGCATACACTCTGGGATACGCACCATACACTAACCGTTATGGGCAATTCCCTTGCCTTCCTAAGCCAACAAAAAATTAAACAATATCAATCTATTCAATTTTCCATTCTCATTTTAGGAAGTAAATTACTATTGCTAACGGCAAGCTTAGTATCTTAATCTTGGCTCTATGCAAGACCGATTTTTTAATGGTGCCTCTTCATAGAAAGCTCGTGCGCAATTCTGGTTGGAATGTAAAAGTCCCTGAAATGGAATAAGCATCTCAAGGACTGTTGTAAATTTCAATGGCGGCCAGATGGACCCCGATCAGTATAATCTACAATCACAAATGTACATTCTCTTAGAGTCATTTTCAATTAAATAAAAATTTAAGGTATGAAAAAGAAATCAAAGAAGTCTATTAAGATGGAAGTAGTTAATCCTAATGCTGCAGGAATTGACATAGGTAGCCGAAGTCACTTTGTCGCAATAGGACAAGGGGTAGAGCATATAAGAGAATTTGGTGTTTATTCGGAAGATCTTAAAGCTCTTGGTGAATGGTTGTTGGAAAACAACATTGATACTGTTGCAATGGAATCTACTGGAGATTATTGGCAGAACTTATTTACTGAGTTAGTTCACTTAGGTTTAAAAGTAAAATTGGTGAATGGAAAATTTACTAAAAATCCTACAAGACAAAAGACAGACGTATTGGACTGTCAACACATTCAAAAACTACATGCATTAGGATTGCTTCGCGCTAGTTTTTTACCAGATGAACAAACAGAGCAACTAAGAACTTATTGCCGTCAGAGATTAAGCTTAATAGAACACAAAGCAAGTGCAAATAGAAAAATTCAAAAATTCTTAAAACTATTAAACTTGCGCTTGGATGTAGTGGTTCGAGACATTACTGGGTTAACCGGCATGAAAATTATTCGAGCAATTGCAAAGAAAGAAAAAGATCCAAAAGTATTGGCAGCAATGATACACTTCAATTGTCGAAAATCAGAAGAAGAAATTGCAAAGGCTTTGGTCAGTAATGGCAGAGAAGATTTTTTAAAATGCCTTAAACAGGAAGTTAAGATATATGATTTTTATCTAAATGAAATATCTCTAATTGATAAAATCATCTCAGAAGAAATAACTAAATACATTAACTCAATGAACAATGTTGTGGATGATTTACCATCAGAAAAGAAGCACAAAAGACTTAATAAAAACTCTTTAAAAACTATTGATCTGAATATTGCTTCCTATCAATTTTTCGGTGGTGTGGATTTATTGGAAATCCCAGGAGTGAGCTACTCAACTGTCCTTACATTTATGAGCGAGATAGGCCCTAATGGATTAGATCATTTTCCTAGCTCTAAACATTTTACATCTTGGCTGAGACTTGCTCCAAATAATAAAGTGAGTGGTGGCCGTGTAATGAGTTCGAAAGTCCAAAAAGGTAGCAACCGATTGAAATTAGCATTTTAGAAATGCAGCTTACTCGATCGCAAAACTTAAAGGATCACCACTGCACAAATTCTATAAAAAAATCGCTTTCAAAAAAGGCGGTAGAAAAGCAATTACTGCAACAGCTAGAAAACTTGCCGTAATCGTTTGGAACATGATAACTAAGAAAATCCACTATACAACACAAGAAACTTACGTATTTTTAGATCAGAAAAGAAAACAACTTGCTGCTTTACGAAGAGAAATGATTAAATTGAGCTTAGACCCAAATGAGCATGGCGTATTATCAAGACCCCAATACCAAGAAAAATGGCTAAAGAAACAGATGATTATCAAGCAATTAGTTCACGTTAGTCAGTATTAAATGAAACGACATTACGTAAATCTCAATCTATATTACTGGCTTCCAATTTGGGGATACAGAGTACCGTTAATTTTTTCAAAAATAGATGGTTGGATAGGAGAACCTGGTTATTGGTTCAGTAAGTCTGACACTGAAAAGCATGTCACTGCTTGTGTAGAACCAAGTGGACTCTGTTTTGAAGCTTTAATGGAAGAGGAAGAATGGAAGAACTGGATTTCCAACTTCAAAAAAATAGCTCAAGATATCTTAGGCTATAAAGTTGGTGAAATTGAATTAGGGGAAGTTGGTCATGAACCTGAATGGATTAAACCTGAACTAAGCGTACTAAATGATATTCGACACATTCTTGACTCAAAAAGTCCAAAAGAAACTTGGAAGTATTTAGAAGAAATTAAAAAAGACTCTTTAACTGAAATAGAAGAACTTGAAATAGATAAAATGTTCTTTCGAGGAAAACACCATGAAATCCATGATCAATTAGTCAGTGGATTTCAATGGTCAAAACACCCTTCTCTAACTCGCTTTCTGTTTGAGCAAATAAAGTCTGGTAACATTCCTGAGTTTGAATACAAGCCTGTTTCTCGAAAAGCAGTTTGGGCTCTGGCCGATATCGGAACTAACAAATCCAAAGAGTTTTTAAAAGAACTTTCAAAAATTGAAGATGAACAAGTTCAAGAATTCGCAAACAAGAGGCTTACCAATTGGAACAAAGAAATTTCAAGAAAAGGAAGAATGATTTCTAGCCATCTACCCTTCCCTCAAAGAATTAGACTTGAAAAATATAAAGATTACAATAGTCGAATTCCAGAAAATGGAGCTAACATCATTGCTTATCAAACTGATGAACATATAGTACTTTATCAAGCCTACAAAGAGTCAATAGCTAAATATGCAGTTGAAAACCAAAAACTTGGTGGAGCAAGCTTTAGTTATGACCGCATGTCGTGGATTAAACCCAACTATTTATGGATGATGTATCGCAGTGGTTGGGCATCAAAAGAGAATCAAGAAAGAATTTTAGCAATTAGAATACTTAAATCGGACTGGGAATCTATTCTAGAAAAAGCAGTATTATCATCCTTTGACAAAAACCTTTACAAAAGTCATGATGAATGGAAAAATATACTAAATCAAAGTGAAGTTCGAATTCAATGGGATCCTGACCATGATCCATTTGGAAATAAACTAAAGCGAAGGGCTATTCAAATTGGAATCAAAGGAAATACTCTTAAAGAATTTGGGCAAAAAATGATTCTGAGCATTGAGGACATTACTCCTTTTGTGAAAAAACAAAAACTATACGTTGACCTTAATGATTTGAATAACCTAGAATTACCAAGGGAAGAAATATATGAGGTCAACAATGAAAATATTAATATTGGAATAAAATAAAAAAGGCTATAACAATAGGTATAGTGCATAGCACCCTGCGGGATGCTAAGATACCATACCTGATACGTTGTGCTTAATGGATTAAATTAAAAGACTTTAATATCATTACAATGAAAAGAATTCTACTACTTGTTTTTATTGCAATGTTTCAGTTTGGAAACGCTCAAGATTTATATGATTTAAATACCTTACGAGAGATTACCATCAAGTTTTATGATCCTAATTGTCACCAAGTCTTAATCGATCGGTTTAATACCGAAGATGATACCAGATTATCTGCTACGCTCGAAATGAATTGGGTTAAATACGACAGTGTGAGGGTTCGATATAAAGTGAATATAAGTTTTTTGAGTTGAATACAGTTATTTAAAAACTATTTCCCAAGAATAGTACAGATATAGGATCGAGAATATTTACAATTTTAATGTTTGCAACATGAAAGTTAATGTCACGCTTATTTTATTACTGAGTATATTATCGTTGAAGGCGTTCGCTGTTGATCCGCCAATATTCTCTATTGAACGCGGTTTT
>JAKVCU010000174.1 GCA_022448955.1 Saprospiraceae bacterium | reverse complement strand
TTCTAATATTATCGCTTTGATAAGATATGATTGAAAAAGAAAATAAAAAAAATGAGGTTAATAAAAGGGCAATTGTTTTCATGACAAATCGTTTTTTTAATTTTTAGAACCAGAGATAGTCTCCGTTTTACAATTAGTCAGAAAAGTAATTGAAAGGTTAACAGTAATTCGCAGGAATATTATGTCTTTTATTACTTTCGCCGAAAGAACCAAAACAAAACTAATACAGCAACAGAAAGAAGTAGAACAACCTTAATATTCCAGTTTGTTCCCAGATCAATCGGATCATCATTACCCGCTAAAACAAAGCCTGCCCAGTAGTATGGGTGTCTTTGCTCGACAGCTATTACATTTTCAAGATAGTCCAATTTAGCCTGACGTAATGCCTGAGATTTAGAGGCACCAGATTGCAGATGTTTATAAAAAGCGGTCATAATTTTCGAAGTAGATTCATCAGGTACTTTCCAAAGCGACATAACTACACTTGGTACTCCTGCATAAAGAAAACCATTACCAAGACTCCTAATACCATCACCTTTATGATAGGATCCTTTTCCCGTTTCACAGGCACTCAAGACAACAAGGCTTGCATTAGATTGTAAGTTATAAAGTTCGTACAACAACAAGTTATTAGTATCATCGTCGCTTGATGGATCAAAAACAAATCGACTATTCATAGGTTGTTCATTATTTGCTTCAGCGTGCATAGACAAATGAACAGTAGTGCTGTTTTTGAGAGCTTCGAAAAAGTTATTTTTATTTGCTTCAGCTCCAAGCCATACCTTTCCATTCAATTGACCAGAAACAGTATTGACTTCTGTTTGAGCAAAAGGCAATTCCCAGGTTCCGGCACGAACCAGATAGGCATATTGTGATACTTCTATGGTATCTACTTTTTGATCGTATACAGGAGCGAACCCCGCAAAGCTATTCGGTTGCGCGACAGTTACAACCGCATTTTGTAATTTTAAGATACTGGAAGAGTTAGCATAAGAAATTGCAAATCGATCTAATATTGACTCCCCTTCGTAGAACAACAACTCAAATGGAAATACGGATAGATATTCATCTGGTATTAAGACAATCTTGTTTATATGATCCGGAAAATTCCAGAATTTTTTAATAAGTAAATCGTTAATTTCTTCCGTTCCTTTTTCAGGTTCACTGTTTATTATGTTCTGAACAAATTCGTCAATTAGTTTTTGAAAACCTGAAGGCAAAGGAATTGTATTTACATTAAGGTCACCGTCAAAAAGACTAAAGCAAACAAGGGTAGAATCAACTATTCTATAATCCATAATTGCGGTTTCACTTCCGTCTGGGGGAATGATCGTTGAAGGTTCTAAAAGTATCCCCGAATTTTTGATTTGCGCATAAGCCGGAAATGATTCTTTTAATTCCACGTCAAGCCTTTCTATTTGTTGCTGAATTTCAATTAATGAATCCAGAACATTTTTTTCATTCGCCATCTCCGCGACGCCTATCTGTTCTATTTTCTGTTCTAGTCTTCTTGCCTCACTTTTTAATGTTTTGAGTTTTAATCTTTTCGATTTAGGTACATTTGTAAACATTAACTGAGCTCTCTGGCTCAATGTACTTAACATCCCAAGACTCTTTCCTTTATCATTAACCTGATAAGCTTTTAATAAAGTCGATTTATCATTATCCTTTCGGTACTTATACAAAAGCGCCATTAGATATTGATCGAACAATCCCGGGTAATTGCCTGCGTAATTAGAAATATCTGCAATCTCATCATTAAGATTAATGTGATAATCAAAAACCTCCATAGCATGTTCAAATTTCGCTATGATGCTTTCTATGTTTCCACGATCATTTAAAATAAGTTCATTCAAATCAAGAATGGCCTCATTGGCTACTACATCTAAGTATAATAACGAGTTAGTACTTCCTTTGTATCCACCCTGATTGAGTAAGACATCCTTAGCTTCAACGAGATATTTTATTGAGTTTGAGAAATCTTTAGCCTCACTTTCAATGGAAGCTTGTCTTAATAATGCTCGAGCTACTCTTGCATCTTTTAATTCATATTGTTTTTTATATATGTGTGTAACCTTCTGGCTATAATATCTCGCTTTATCAAATTGATTAAGATCTTGATATAAATAGCCATAATTAAAATAAACATTTGCTAGCGAAGCATGCTCCGCTCCATAAATTTCCTTTCTGATTTTTAGAGATTTTTCAAAATAAGATTCACATTTTTCATAATTCCCTTTTTCAAATTCAATAGATCCCAGGCTCATCAAAACCATGGCAGTGAAGCGATGCTTTTCTCCCAGAAGTTGCATACATAAATCAAGCGCCTTTAAATGATATTCTTCTGCCTGTTGAATTTCTCCCAATTCAAAAAACTGTGTACCTGTATTAAAATAGGCCGCAATTTTATTGACTGATGGTCCTACGGATGCTTGTTCGGCATACAAAATTACTTGTCGATAGTATTGAATAGACTTATTGTAACTTCCAATTGTTTTATGTATTATTCCAAGGCTATTATAAATAGAAGGAAACATTTTTGCAGCAACAATCGAATCCTTTTTCGCATGTTGAATTGCTTCCTCTAATAAGGCAATAGATCGTTCAAAGTCACCTTGTTTTCCAACAATATCTGATAGATTAATTGCTGACTTCGTAACAGCAGAAATTTGATTTTGACTGTATAATAAATCGTGATTATACGCACGCTCAATATAAACGGCTGCACTATCCAATTGGTCATTATCAAGAAACCTCCGACCTATAGTGATATAAACAGAGCTAATTTCTTCTGAACAGATTGGGTAATATTTAAAAACAAATTGCTTCAATGCTTTTGCCGCTTCTATTCCCTTTTGAAACTTCCCTTTATCGGCATAATCACGAGATATACTTTGCAATGCGACCGCTATCATTTTTTTATAGCGTTCCTTATTTATTATTTTGGGCAGGTTACTGTGCACAACCGAATCAAGGGGAATATTTTTCTTAGCCCTAAAAGCTTTATCATTTTCTACAATATTTATCACAGCTAAAAGTTCGTGACTATCTCCAAATACTTCAATTACTTCTCGCCTCAAACTATCTAAAGAAATGGAATCATCATACCCAAAGCTTAAATAAACCATTGCCTGAAAATGAGCCATACTTTTTTCTAAAGGATCATTTGTAATACGTCGATAGTACTTCTCAGCAAGTTTAAACTCATCTGATCGAGCTGCTAATCGAGCCATTTTCAAAAGAACTTCCGGGTCGACTTGGCTTTCATTTTTATCCTTTTCCTGTAAATCACTAAGAAGGATTTTGTAATTACAATCATTGCTTTTTTCAGATTGCTGAGCAGCTACAAATGTATGTAGGAACAGTTGTAAAAAGAGTAATAAAACAATTGTTTTCATTTGCAATTCTTTTAAGGATTGCTCAATCATAATACTAACTGATCTTTCGCAGGTGAAAGATTTGTAAAATTGATAAAAATTGCGGGTGTTTCGTAACTATTCAGGTACCCCCTCAAATATAGATAAAATAACTATCTTGATGCCATGGATTTAGAATCAAAAATATTAAAACTAGAAAAACAAATAGCTCGACTAATATCAATATCAGAGACGAGGGATGAATTATTACTAGAAGCATGGAATCGTATTGAGGAGTTAGAGCAAGAGAATAAAGAATTAAAATTTTTGGTTCACAAACCTACTAAGAAAGCAGTTAAAAAGCATAGTCAAAATTCTGATTTACCACCATCAAAGGGCAATCATAAGCCAAAGAAGAATCAGTCTTTAAGAAACAAATCTGGTAAATCTAAAGGTGGGCAAAATGGTCATAAAAGTCATTTTCTAAAGATGAGTTCAATAGTGGATCAAACCATAGAATTGAAGCTCAATAATTGCCCCGAGTGTCAAGGTGAAATTACTTCTTACAAGAAATTATCGGTTCGCCAAGAAGTATATTTACCTAAAATCGAGGCCAAATATCGAGAATATCAACAGTTTGCTTGTACATGTGATAAGTGTAATAAAAGTTTTAAAACACCTTATCCAGAACACATTAAAGCACCTATTTAATATGGTAAAGATATTGTTGCTATCAATGCTTATTTAAGTGCGTATCAATTGATTCCATTTAAGCGGACCAAAGAGTTGTTTAGAGATTTAATGGGCTTAGAAATTTGTCAAGCTACTTTAAAAAATCAACTCACCTATTTTAATGAGGCCGCTGAGTCAACCTATGAACAAATCCGAGCATTTATAGCTAAATCTAAGGTAATCGGTAGTGATGAAACGACTGTTAGAGTCAATGGAGTATTGAAATGGATTTGGACTTTTCAAAATCAATTCGCTACTTATTTGTGCTGTGAAGATCGAAGAAACTTTGAGGTTATCCTCAAACACTTTCCTAAGCAATTTCCTGATGCTATTTATGTCTCAGATCAGTATAATGCGCAAATGAAAGTAGAGGCTAAAGCTCATCAAGTTTGTTGGGCGCATCTTTTAAGAAAATGTAATTATTTGAAAGAGGCTGAACATCCTCTTTGGCCAAACCAAGTCAAACAACTTTTTTATGATGCACGAAAACTCAAACAGAAATATCAACAGATCGATCCTAACAGTCCTCTTTTCAAAAATATCGATCAACAACTCAATCAATTACTTCTTCAAACCATTGATAAAGACTTCCAAGGAAACCCTAAAACTTCAAAAATCATTATTCAAACATAAATATCATCTCTTTAATTTCCTGCTCTTTAAAGATGTTCCGCCTGATAATAATGCTTCCGAAAGAGCTATTCGAAATGTGAAAGTAAAACTCAAGATCTCTGGACAATTTATTCAGACTCAACATAGCTATTGTCGTATTCGATCTATCATTGATACTTGCATCAAGAATACTCAACCTATTCTTGACAATTTGACTAATGTTGCTCTTTACAATAAATTACTATTTAATTTGACCTGAATGGTTACTTAAATATTCTTATCTTTCTACCTGTTAACCTCTGTTATTTAAATCATATTAATGAGTAAGGAATACGCCGAGATACCAGATGATCAACAATTGTTACAGGCTTTGCAATCTAAAGAAAGTAAAGCATTGGAACAGTTGTACCTATCGTATAGGAAACCCTTCATCGCTTTTGCAAGAAGATATCAAGCCAATGAAGAAGATGTATTAGATGCGTATCAGGATGCGGTTATTGCTTTTTTTGAAAATGTCCAAACAGGAAAACTCAATAAGCTGTCAAGTACCATTAAGACCTATTTATTTAGTATTGGTAAGTATAAACTAATAAACAAATTAAAACAAAATGGCAGTAAATCTCTGATTGATTACACTAGTGACATTGAAGCGCCACAAGCAAATTTTATAGATGACAAACTCGAACTGTCTCATAGGCAAAAAACATTAAAAGCAGCAATTAATGAACTCGGAAATACTTGCAGAGAATTATTACTCTTGTTTTACTATAAACAATATTCAATTGAGGCAATACAAATAGAAATGGGATTTAAAAATGAAAACACCGTCAAAGCCAACAAATCAAGATGTATGAAAAATCTGAAGTCAATTATTCAAAAAAAGGATATTTTATAAATTCGCACACATGCCTTTACAAGAACAAGATCATATTCTTATAGAAAAATATTTACTTCAGCAGCTAACCGCAGTTGATCAAAGCATTTTTGATCAACGTTTAAACGATCCTGATTTTCAAAAGGAATTAGAATTGCAGAAAGATTTAATGGTTGCTTTAAGAGCAGAAGGCAGAAGTCAGCTAAAAGATCAGTTACAAAATATTGAGCAGCGTATTCAACGTGAAGAAGATGTTCAAGTTACCACTCCTCAGCATCAGTTTAGGATTGCTAGGATTATGGCTATCGCAGCATCTGTAGCCTTGATTCTAGCTGCCATTTACTTTTTTTCTAACCAGAAAAAAAGCGGAGGACAAATTTTCGCTCAACACTTTGAGCCTTACCCGAATATCGTTGCACCATTAAATAAAAGTAATCCAGAAACTGGAAATCGCGAAAAAGCCTTTCATGCTTATGAATTAAAAAACTATGAGGAAGCGATTCAATTATTGAATGGCTTACCAAAAAGCGATACTACTCATTTTTATATTGGCCTTGCAAACCTTTCTTTAAATCAGCCTCAAAAAGCAATTGATTTTTTTGATAAAATCAAGAAAAAAGATAGCCCATTTTACATTCCGATGAATTGGTACAAAGCATTGACTTTAATCAATTCAGAAAAAGCTAATGATGCGAAGCCTTTAATTCTATTTGTAAAAGAAAATGCAAAAACTCCCGGCATGCTCAACAAAGCCAATCTTTTACTCGATGATTTAGATTAATAAGATTAAAGAAAGGTTGTTATTTTTCATTTAAACAAATGACTTTAATGTTCAGCTCTAAACCATACATAGACATCCACAAGCTTATCACTTAGAATATAGAGTTCGATCTAAGACTAACACAAAAAACGGGAAATTTTTCTAAGAAAAGGTCAAAGATGTGATCATCTATATTTTATCACGAGCGGGTTTACCCGTGTATTTTATTTGGATTTGAATGGAAATGAAATCACCCATTGGTTTCGTACTAAATACTCAATGATAACCTCTCCATTTAGTTTTGTAAAAAATGAAAAAAACATTCTTTTCTTTGAAGCACTTGAAGATACCGATCTTATGTTGATCAGTTCTCCTCAATTAGAAAAACTGATTCATCATCTACCTGAACTCGGCGAAGCGTTTAGACATATCAATGCCGAATTCGCAATGGTTTTAAGCAGGAGAATCATGAGTATACACACTGAAACTGCAGAAGAACGTTATCTGAAACTCATGGAAGAACATCCGCTCCTATTTCAAAAAGCTAAATTATCCCGTATCGCTTCATTTCTCGGAATCACTCAACAAAGTTTAAGCAGAATTCGAAAAAACTTGTGAGTATCATTATTTACCATAGGGTAAATTTTCCTATCTCCCTCCTCCATAACTTTGTAATATCATTAATCAAAAAACCATATTACAATGAGAAAAACCGTAATCCTAATCCCAGTATTCATCGGCAGTAGTGTTGTCTTTTCTCAACATTTAAATCAAGAAAAAATGCAAAAAAAACAAATCAATTCGAAGACCATGGTCTTCATTCATGGATTATTTATGAATAACAAAACCTGAGATGGATGGAAAACATTTTTTGAAAAGGAAGGTTACACCTGCTACGCACCTGCCAACCCAAAATATTAGGGGGAACCCGCAGCGATTAGAGCTAATCCTCCTGAAGGACTAGAGGATGTTCAATTTTAGGATTGGATCACAAGGCTCGAAGTATTAATAGACAGCTTACCTGAAAAGCCTATTTTAATTGGTCATTCGTTTGAAGGGCTGACCGCCCGAAAACTGGTGGAATCAGGAAGGGCAGAAGCTGCAATGCTTATCAGTAGTGCTCCACCTAAAGGAGTTTCTACATTCAAGCCTAGTTTTATCAGAGCCAATAATAAGGTTGTCGGCCCTTTTAAAGGGAACTTCATTTTCAATCCAAAAAAAAGAAATATAAAAAGTGGTTTCACTTCGCAATTGCCAATACCTCCACAGCCTTTACAGACGGTGGCCAGTTTGGCCTAAGTGCCGAGATAGGAATCAGCACGCAAAAGCTACATGCTAGAGGGCCTATGGGCTTGCGTGAGTTATGCAGCTATAAGTGGGTGGTTAGAGGAGAAGGACAAATTAGGGCGAGTTCTTAATTCGTAGCTTCTTCAACTAACTTCTTTTGATAAGCTTGGAGCTCTTTATTTGTACCTAAGATGCCTAATTCATTTAAGGTTTTGATACATTCTGGAATGGAGAGCTTCCACACTCTGGCCGTACCGTTTGCATCAAGGGTATAGAGGTACTCCGTATCTTTGCTGGCAGAAATCTTTTCAAGCGAAGCCTTCCCATTGTATTGAAGGCTAAACAAGGATTTATCCTTTTGAGGGGAA
>JAKVCU010000173.1 GCA_022448955.1 Saprospiraceae bacterium | reverse complement strand
AAAACCTGTCTGCCTATGGCTGAATTTTATTGTACCAATTTCAGCCAGAGGCTGACAGGTTCTAGCCTAACTACTTAAGGCTATTGGTTTGAAATTTCAAGTCCCACCATTCGTAAACTAAATACTGAGTAATATTTTTGGAATAAACTATCAAATCATGGGGGAATTCGAAAATATCTATCCAATATTGGAAAGCATGGCATGGAGTCTCTGTCAGCAAAATGGTATTGCGAAGAATAGAGTTCAAAACATTCTTCGACTTACAGTAGCAAAGATCGATGCAAACGCATTGAACAGTGCTAAGAAAGACAACCTGATTACCGATTTTAGAAAATTAGCTATAGAGGAGATTAAGCAAATGCAGAAACAGCATTAACTAACAGCCTGTACCAAAGGTTATGATCAAGATTAACCTCTGGTACAGGGCAAATTCATTTATTCACCAGAGCTTAGAAACGCACGACGTTGCTTATTCGTCAATGCAACGATTTCGCCATTATTCTTTCTAACTTCCCTTTGCACTTTATCTGTCATAGAACGATCCATCTCTACAATCCATTGATGGACCTCTCCGTCAAATAATGATTCTTCCTTTTTTACATCTAGTGCATATTCACCCACTAATTGCTGAATAGCTGATTTCCTATCATCAATCGCTTCCACAACGATTCTGTAAAGCTTATTTTGCTTTTTCATATTTTATTGTCTTGTTAGCTGTTAGTAAACATGCAAAATTATACTTTCATTTTTATTTTTTGGGTATGCTTCATGTGGAAGTTGTTTAAGCTCGATATTATTTACGCTTCGATTTATTCGCCACTCGCATACTCCACGGTAGCACCAGCAATTGTATGGCCAAAGAAAATGCCATTCGCCATTAATTTATTCGTCCCCCACCAATAGCCACGGAAATTTGGATTATCTGCAAAACAAATGACTCTTCCTCTACCTAAACCACTAACTACTGCGGAAGCACTTCCTTTCATGGCCTCTAAGTTTTCTTTTTTCACATAACCACTTAATAATAGATCATCAGAAGGATAAACAATAGGTGTAGCATATACATTTTTAGTAGGCTGAAAGAATAAGGTTCCTCTCCTGAATAAAGGCAGGGCTGCTCGATCAAAACCATATGCTAGTGGATGCGTCAAATCAACTAACCCTTCAACAATGGCTCCGCCAATAACCCTTGATCCATTATCTCTGGATGCCTTTGCGTATGGTCTGCGACCTATATCATTATCTCTATTACTAACACCTTTAAAATTCAGTTTTGCCAAACCATTATTGCTGGCCCATCTTGCTGCTCTTTTTACAGTCAACAACACACCACCATCTCGGACCCAATCTTTCATCATGCTAACGCCATTTTTTGAAATTCGTCCATAAGAGCCATCAACCATGATAATAGTATTGTATCGACTTAGATCAGATTGACCAATATCCACCGATTCTATCATGCTTACTTCTACATCATATCTTGTGTCTAATAAGTGCCATACTTCACCTGCTTCGTAACTAGTTACCCCATCACCAACCACTAATAATACGCGCGGCAAACGTAATGCTTCAAAATTTCTACTACCAAAATCTAGTCCTACACTCGTCAAACCAGAGTCTTCATCATAAATCTCTACGCCACTTATCCTAGCAGCAGTTTGTACTAATTGATGAATTTCATCAACTGAATAAGCTTGGTTCTGAACAGGAACCATAATTGTTCCTACTTTGTAAGCTCTTGCATCCGTTTTCAGGGCTCCTTGTGCTACTTTTGCGCGAAGCCCCTGCTTCAATAAATAATTTAAAGCTTTAGGTGCATAATAATCATCCCATTCAAATAAGTAAGCATATTCGCTAAACTCAGGAGCTACTCTAGCTTTTCTTGGTTTTAAACCTTCCACCTGCGCGCCTAATAATTCAACATTATATGCTCTGCTCGTTAATACATCATACTCGATATTAAATGCCAATGGTAAAGTCCATGAAGACACATCATAAAATAAACTATCCTCAAAGGTTTCAATCGTTTCAAAGATACCTCTAATAAACTTATATTGGCTTTGCTCGCAGGGCACTATATATGATTTAGCTGCAGGATAAATCGTGCCTCCAACATTCATATTTTGCGAAAGCTGATGCACTTCGATTTGGTGCCTGCGCAATACTTCTATGAATGCATCCAACCGTGCCTTATCTTTTTCTTCTTTAAAAACATAAGCTTTCTTTTCATCTTCTAAGGCATCTTGCTGTGCATTAATGTAAAAATCTCTTTGGAAAGTTAGGATTTCTTCTCTTAAATCCTTCGCAGCTTGCTGTGTAGATAATGAGGTTGCCACTTGATTGCGAATAGTAAAAGGGAAGCTTAAAAGCCCATTTTCGGTCTCCTGCAAATGACCTCTAGAACTAGCTTGTTCGAATAAGATACCAATGCAGGCATTCAAATCAGGAAAGGTAGAACCCTTTCCGATATAAAAATCATCATACCCTTCCCCCGAATAATACAAAGAACCTATTTCATCCAATGCACTTGCGTGAAAATCTGCAATCTTAGCCGTCAACTCCTGATTCTTTTTTGGGGTAATATGATTTACTCTTGTCGGTTCTCCCGGCATGAAGAAAAAAGTAGCATTCGTCCCCATTTCATGATGATCCGTTAAGATATTGGGACTCCAATCATAAAAAACACCTACACGTCCTTGGCTTTCTGGATGTTGTTGTAGTAGCCAATCTCTATTTAAATCAAACCAATAGTGATTCGTTCTACCTCTCGGCCACTCTTCTGTATATTCTCTATCCTGCGGATCACTAGTAAGGTTCTTATTTTTATGCATATTTGCCCAAGTACTAAAGCGATGAAAGCCATCTGGATTTAAGCAAGGGTCTAATAAAATGACCATATCATCCAGCATTCTTTCTACTTCTCTTCCTTTCGCTGCCGCTAAATAATAAGCCATCAACAAAGCTGCGTTTCCACCACTAGCTTCATTACCATGTATAGAGTAGCCTTGATACAGCACAATGGGCATATCTTGGATATCGATTTCCATAGACTGGCTAGGATCATTGAGTGCTTTATGTTGTGATTTAATATCATCCAAATTTTCATGATTATCTTCTGATGTAATCGTCAGATAAATTAATGGACGATGCTCATGGGTGCGAGCATACTCTGTCAATGTGATTCTTGGTGAGCGCTGAGCAAGCTCTCGCATATACATCAATTGTTGGTCATGACTGACATGCCACGCTCCTATTTGATACCCTAGAAATGCCTCTGGTGTTGGGATATCTTCATCATAATTGATATCAGGCAAATAATAAGGAAGCGAAATTTGCTGCGCCTTTGAAATGACGGTACACAACAAAAATAAAAGTGGCAAAGTGTATATCTTGCTCATATTTCAGGTATTTTTTCAATTAAAGTGTTGCAGTTGGTTAAAAATAGTGATAAGTAACGATCCGAGTAGTTTTTTGTTAAACTTGGCAAATAAACACTTTTTCTTTTTAATGGTTTTTAAAAGTATAAATTGCAAGAAACTTCCCATATGAATCCTTCAACGGGGGGCATCCCTAAATATAAGTTAATATCTGAACACTTAATAGCACCCCTATTTGCCATTAAAAGGATGGAGGATATTGATGCAACCACTCAGGGTCAGAATGAAAAGGCGCACCGCCATGAATATTATGTTATCCTTTGGGTAGAGAAAGGTGCCGGTACTCACTTCATAGATTTTTCAGAATATCCACTTCAACCCAATTCTATATTCTTTATCTCTCCTACCCAAATCCACTTATTGCAACCATCTGAAAAACCTTTTGGTACTGCCATTCTCTTCAAACCTGAATTTCTACATTTCATTGGCTTAAGCGAAGCTCAATTAGTAGAGTCTGGAATTTTTCATGACTTTGACCATTCACCTGTCCTTTTGGAAGAACAAAACATAGCTACATTAAAACACTTGGTAGACCAACTTTTTGACTTACAGTCATCAAGCAACCTAGCATTGATTGCAGCCTATTTAAAGGTTTTCTTACTTAGATGTATGGAGCTAAAAGCAGATGCACAAAATGATTTCCGAAGAAATAACAGAGCCCAAAATATAGTATATGATTTTAGAAAACGGGTTGATCATAACTTTCAAAAAAAACATAAAGTGGCCGATTATGCGGAAGCCATGCATCTTAGCCCTAATCATCTAAATGAAGTTATCAAAAAACATACAGGTAAAACAGCCAAAGAGCATATTCAAACGCGCCTCTTGATGGAAGCTCAACGCAATGCACTTCACACTGATTGTACACTACAAGAAATCACCTATCATCTAGGGTTTAAGGATCCTGCCCATTTTAGCAAATTCTTCAAGAAACAAAGTGGCCTCACTTTTCAGGAATATCGCAAAAAAGTAAGGCATATTTATCAGTGATTTACGTTCTTTGACCTAAAATTAGGCAATATTTATTTTAGCTTTGCGCCACCTTTTAAAAAATAGTTCATGTTTACATTTCTAATTGTCTTAGTTTGGGGCTTATTTGGAGCAATGCTTTTTTTGAATATTTACTTTCGAGTAAAAGTATTTAAAGTCTACAAAACATTAGTTCAAAATGAAGTAGAATTTGGGGCTTCACATTTATTCAATCAAAAAAAGATGGAGGAAGAGGTTATTCCTAAATATCCTCACATGGAGGAAGAGATTCGAATATTTGTGAGTCACATTCAATACTCTATGCAAATGGCCACAGTTCTTATTGCTTTAATTACTTTGTTTGGAGCCATTCTGATGTATTATAGATAAATCATTACCGAATCATTCAAATGTCAGATTTAGTCAGGCAGGTATATTACTGAGGTATTCATAAAGGGAGTTCTAAGTTTTTTCTTGTACTTTTGAGGCACTAATTTTTTAGTGCTTGAAACATGTTCTAATACCACTCAAAAATTAAATCATTATGCTTAAAATAGGGGTTCTGGGAGTAGGCCATTTAGGAAAAATCCATTTAAAGTGTATCCAGATGGCACAAGAAGCTTACCAACTAGTGGGCTTTTATGATCTCAATAATACAATGGCAAAAAAGGTCGTTGAAGATTTTGGGATCAAACGTTTCGAAACTATTGAAGACCTATTCGCAGCAGTTGATGTAGTAGATATTGTAACACCTACTACGACTCACTTCGAATTAGCAAAGAAGGCCATCGAAGCTGGTAAGCATATATTTATAGAAAAACCTGTGACCCACACCCTTGAAGAAGCAGAAGAACTGGTTCGCTTGGCACAAGCCAAAGGAATCAAAATACAAGTAGGTCATGTAGAGCGCTTTAACCCAGCCCTTCTTGCACTAGAAGAAAGTGTGATTGACCCTATGTTTATCGAAGCACATCGTTTAGCGGTATTTAACCCACGAGGTACAGATGTATCCGTAGTGCTCGATTTAATGATTCATGACTTGGATATTCTACTAAGTATGGTTAGATCACCAGTTAAATCAGTAAGTGCCAGTGGAGTAGCAGTGGTGAGCGATACACCTGATATTGCTAATGCTAGAATAGAATTTGAAAATGGTTGCGTTGCTAATCTAACTACTAGCCGTATTTCAATGAAGCAAATGAGAAAGGTTAGGCTTTTCCAGAAAGATGCTTACATCAGTCTTGACTTTCTGGATAAGCAAGCACAGGTTATCCGTCTTTATGATGAGGAAAGTACGCAAATCCCCACAGCAGCTAATTTGATGGAATTACAAACCCAGAATGGAAAGAAATTCATTCATATGGATGCTCCAGAAATCCAATCTGTAAATGCTATCAAAATGGAGTTAGAAACCTTTGCAGAAAGCATTAATAATGATACTCGACCTAAAGTAAGTGTAGAAGATGGTTACGCAGCATTAAAGTTAGCTTATACCATCATTGATGAGATTAAGCAAAGGAATAATGCTCTTGTCATCTAGAATGCCTATTTTTTTTATAAAAGAACCCACTATTTTGAACGCTGAAGCGTCTTTAGCATGAAGGAATAATTAAACCTTCATGCATTGTTGTGAATAAAGAAATAGATATGAGAAAAATGCGCTACTTTTTGTTGCTATTATTGGCCGTTTTGAGCTTTACTGCTTGCGATATTATCAATCCTTCAGAAGATATTCCAGGATTTATTTTTGTCGAATCTTTTACAGTACAACCGGGTGCTGGCCAAGGAACTTCATCTGCAAAAATCTCTGAAGTATGGGTAAGTGCAGGCCCTAATTTCTTAGGAGCTTATTCACTACCGGCCCTCATTCCTATTCTAGAAGAAGGGGAAACTGAAATCATATTAAGTGCAGGAATAAAGGATAATGGAGTTACCTCAACTCCTGAAATTTATCCGTTTTATGACACTTACGAAACGGTCATCGATCTAAAGCCAAACGAAGTGGATACCATCAGTCCAGTAATTGGTTATAAGAATAATGCAAAATTTGCGTTTAACGAGACCTTCGAAAACAATGGACACCTATTCAAATTAGAGCAATCAGGACTTCCTATTACAATAACACCTAATGGAGCATTTGAGGGCAACTCTGCTAAGATTCTGCTAAATGAAGATAATCCAGAGGTAGAAATCGCAACTAATCTTAGCTTCAGCAACTTATATGCCAACAGTATTGCGGTATACTTAGAAGTTAATTATAAGTCAGATGTTCCAGTTATTTTCGGATTAACGGGCCTAACTTCTAATAATGCACAAGACTTAGGCATTCGATTGTATGACCCTGGCTTCTTGGAGAGTGCCAACTGGAATAAGATTTACTTCAATCTTAGCGGTTTGGATCCACTAAATGAGTTTAGCTCTTTCCGAGTAAGTTTTCTCTCGGTATTATCAGAAAATAATGATGCTAATCTTGAAGAAGCTAATATCTACCTTGACAATATCAAATTACTCCATTTCTAATAATTGTATTTATCGTAAGAGGACAAGAGTAAATAAAAAGTATCAACTAACACTGGTTTTTGATTAAAGTTGTACATTTTATTTCTCCTTCCATGCCTAACTGATTAAATTTGGGTCGGAATTAAAGCAACGAGTTGAACATGATGACTAAGAAGCGTCGCTTTCATACATTTCTATACAAGGTTGTCGATTTTATTACAGCGATGTTGGCCTGGGCTTGTTTTTTCATTTACAGAAAAAGTATCGAAGGAAAAAGCATTGACTATGAAATTACCAGTGACCCTAATTTTTGGTATGGCATATTGATTATACCTACTGGATGGTTACTCTTCTATTCTATCTTTGATAAGTACAAGGATATTTATCGTCTTTCTCGTTTGGCGACACTTGCAAGAACGCTCTTTCTTAGTTTCTTTGGGGTGGTTTTTCTATTTTTCACTCTTATCCTTGATGACTTTGTCACGAACTATCGAACGTACTATACTTCCTTTTTAACACTTTTCGTGCTTCACTTTACTTTCACTGCAATAGCAAGGATGTACATCCTAACTAAAGCATCGCAAAGGTTGAAAGCTGGTAAAATAGCTTATAACACACTAATTATTGGTGGCAACCGAAACGCAATGGAACTATACCAAGAAATCTCAAGCCTAAAAAAAGGGCTGGGATATAAGTTTATTGGTTTCATCGACACGAATGGGGTAAGTGAAAACTTACTACAACATCATTTACCAATACTAGGTAAGGTAGAAAATTTGGCTGAGGTGATCCTTTCTCATCAAATTGAAGAAGTAATCATTGCTATTGAAACTTCTGAGCATAATCGCTTACGCGAAATCATGAATGTGCTCTTTGATTTTGATGAGCAAGTGCTTGTTAAAATTATTCCAGATATGTATGATATCATGCTAGGTACAGTAAAGATGAATCACGTTTATGGTGCTGTTTTGATTGAAATCAAACAAGATTTAATGCCTAAATGGCAAAAGTTAGTCAAGCGCTTAATCGACCTGACAGCTTCTTCTATCATGCTCATTTTACTTGGCCCCCTATATCTATATATTACCATAAGAGTGAAAATCTCATCAAAAGGACCTATCATTTTTCAACAAGAACGAATCGGTCTGAATAACCAACCTTTTATGATTTACAAATTTCGTTCTATGTATACTAATGCTGAACGTCATGGGCCACAATTGTCAAAAGATGGAGATAACAGATGTACC
>JAKVCU010000172.1 GCA_022448955.1 Saprospiraceae bacterium | reverse complement strand
TTGGATATTAGCGGAACAGATGTGAGCTGTTTTGGTGCAAATGATGGTACGGTTGATTTAACGATCAATAATGGTACGGCACCATTTACTATAGATTGGAGTAATAATGCTTTTGATGGCCAAGAAGATTTGACGCAAGTCGGAGCAGGTATGTTGGAAGTGACGGTTACGGATGCAGCAGGATGTACGACTATCACGGCTATCACGATTAACGAGCCATCAGACTTAATTTTAGCATGTGCAGAGGACACGGCGGTGAGTACAATAGGAGGTCAGGATGGAGTTGCTGCTGTGACGATTACAGGCGGTACGGCACCGTATGACCTTGCCTATGCGGGTCCAGTGAATGGAATAGAAACGAGTATGATGGAAGGCGCTGTTCTTTTATCGAACTTGGCCGCTGGTAGTTACACGATTACGATAACAGATGCAAATGGTTGTCAGGCAGATTGTATGGTCGAAATCATGGAACCTGTTTGTATCATGACTATTGAGTTAGACGTAGTAGATATCAGTTGTAATGGAGAAAATGATGGGAATATTAACTTAGCCATTTTTGATGGAACTGGTCCATTTATAATTGACTGGAGTGATGATGCTTTTGATGGACTGCAGTTTATTCAGGATCTTTCTCCTAGTGGCTACAGTGTAACAGTGACAGATGCACAAGGATGCATAGCATCGGTAGATACTGTGATAGTAGAACCTGCTGCTTTAGTTCTAAATTGTGCACAGGATAGTCCTGCCTCAACAGTTGGCGGTGATGATGGAGCTGCAATGGTTTCATTCGGTGGTGGCACTCCACCTTATACGTTGACTTATAATGGTGCCGAATTTGGTATGCTAAATGAAGGTCAAGCAGGAGATATTATTATTCCTGATTTGATGCCAGGTGATTACACCTTAGTTATGGTAGATGCAAATGACTGTGCTATTGAGTGTAACTTTACAATTGAAGAACCGAATTGTAATATGGTTTTATCTATAGATGGGACTAATATTTCCTGTTTTGGTGCGAATGATGGATCTATAGATTTGACTGTTTCTAATGCTACTGGACCATTTACATTTGATTGGACAGATGATACATTAGATGGTATAGAAGACCCTACCGGATTGGGTGCAGGTACTTACATAGTGACTGTAACAGATATACTTGGTTGTAGTGAATCCATTAGTATCGACATAACCGAAGCAGAAATGATTACACTTTCGTGTAATGTAGAGCAAGATGTAAGTGTTGAAGGAGGGAATGATGGTTTGGCAAGCATTTTTGTGACGGGTGGTACACCTCCATTTACAGGCTCGTATACAGGACCACTATCAGGCACTATAGATCCTTTATCGGCAGGTACCAATGTCTTTTTACAAGATTTGGTTGCAGGATTTTATACACTAGGTGTAACGGATGCTAACGGTTGTCAAGCTAATTGTACTTTTGAAATAGCAGAACCTGTATGTTTATTGACTGTTGATTTGAATAGTACAAATTTGGGTTGTAATGGTGGAAATGATGGTGCTATTAATTTGGTTATCAATAATGCTACTCCTCCATATACAGTAGATTGGAATGAGGATGAATATGATGGTTTAGAGAATTTAAGTGGATTAGCAGCTGGATTTTATCAGGTTCGTATTACAGATTTATTTGGATGTGAGGCAGAAGCCAGTATTACATTAACTGAGCCTGATCCAATCGTTGTAAAAACAGCCTCTATTAACCCAAGTTGCTTTGGTGATAATAATGGAGAACTCATAGTGGAAATGATTACTGGCGGTAATGCACCTTATGAAGTATCAATTGATGGAGATTTCTTCCAATTTGTTGTTGATTTACCGCTTAGCTTTCCGAATTTGCCTTCTGGTAATTATACGGTGACCATACAGGATGCCAATGATTGTTTGTTTGAAGTAGAGGTGGAGGTTGAGGCAAAAGAAGAATTGATATTAGATTTAGGTGCAGATATTGTTTTAGAATTGGGGGATAGTGTTCGCTTAGAGGGTATTCCGAATTTTGTAGTGGATTCATTAATTTGGTCACCTAGTGCTGGTCTTTCTCAGCCTAGTCAATTGGTGACATTTGTCCAGCCATTGGAGAATATCTCTTATATTTTGACGGTATTTGATGAATTTGGTTGTTCTGCTAGTGATCAAGTCAACTTGACGGTACAACGGCCTTCTGATGTATTTGTGCCTACTGCATTCTCTCCAAATGCAGATGGTTCGAATGATCGATTTACTATTTTTGCGGGTAGTAGTGTTGAGCAGGTGCTAAAGTTCCATATTTTTGATCGCTGGGGGAATCAATTGTATCAGAATGGGCCACTAGCAGCTAATGATCCTCTTTTAGGATGGGATGGTACTTATCGTGGGCAGGAGATGAATACGGGGGTTTATGTCTATTTCATAGAAATACAAATGGTCGATGGCAGTACGGCGTTCTTAAAAGGAGATGTATTGTTATTGAGAAATTAGAATAATGTTTTTTCTTTAAAAGGTGATTTAAGGGTAATCTTAGATCACCTTTATCATAACATTTTAATTATAGTTTTGAAAACTAAAACCCTAGTGATGCGACTATTACTTACCATTTTTCTATTCTATTCTTTATCCATTATTAGCATGCCCAAACACTTGTTCCTAAGATTTTAAAAACGCTAAAGTAGTTTTATTAAATAACTCATATTGCTCAATATTACATATATGGCCACATTGTTCAAAAATGACGAGTTTTGCTTTTTGGGAATGGACATTGACAAATTTACGAGCCGCCTCAAAGAATACATGATCTTGATCCCCCATTACTACTAAACTGATTTTCTCTAATTCTTGATTAAAAAAGTTTTTGAGCAAATGGAAAAAATCTTTATAGATTCCTACCCATTTAAGGTATTCGTGCGGCGCTAATTTCTGTGATTGCAAGCGGAACATCCGCCGAGAAGGTGCATGATTTCTTCGCGGTAGTACGATAAAGGAAAATAGGTTGTACATCACGCTGTAAGGCAAGAAGTGATTCAAGAACTTGGCAGAATGTACAAACATTTTAATTTTGATATTTGCTCTAAAGACACCTCCTGCCATGATCATTTTGTCAATTAGTTCTGGGCGTTTTTCATCTATCTTTTGCAGGATGACGCTACCTAAAGACAGCGACATGAAGTGAGCCTTATTTATCTTAAGGTGATCAATCACTGCTAGAATGTCATCACTAACAATGTCAAAGTTATATTCCTCAAATTCAGGTTGGATATTTTTTGACTTTCCGTGATCTCTTAGGTCAGGGAGTAATAAGTTAAAATAAGGTTTAAAGGCATCAATTTGATACTTCCAAGTAACAATACTTCCCCCTGCACCATGTATGAACACTAGCCATTCTGCATTTTCGTGGAGGTGATATATTTTGTAGTTTAAAAGTGTTCTTTCCGTCATTTTATATGGCTTAATTAGGATAAAGAACTATCAAAGTGAGATAGATAATTCTTGGTATTATTTTAAGCTTAACATGAAATCTAATGGCTTGGTTTATTTATTGTTTAGGATCTTCCTGTCTGATTTCTGTAAGTTTCATGACCATTGTACTACCATCAATATTTTTGTAGGTCATTTGTACGAAGCCATATTCTTCATTAAAATAGGTTGTTAGAGCACTTTGGCCAATCAATCCACCACCACTTGCTTGTATTTCTAAGCAAGGAAGGTTTCCAAAGGGGGAGTCTATAGTTGTTTCGTCTGTAATTTTATACTTGAAGTTCATGACTTCATTCTCTTGCCAATCTCCCCATCTTGGATCAGAGTATTTAGCCGGTACTTCAGCCCTATAGTTATATTCATTACCTACGGTTTTGGGGCTTTTTAGGTAGAGTGGAGGAGCAGATTGTAGGACATTAAATATTCGACCAATAGGGTTAGGCAGGAATATGTTTTCTTCATTTTCAATCATTCCTAAAAGTCTGGTTCCTCCAATAGGGCCTTTAGCTGTTTCTGAACGATATTGCACGAAGGTATAATCTTTATTAGATAAGAATTTTAGCATTCTATTTTCTTCATTGAATACGCGGATTTGATGCTCTAAAATGCAGTCCTCTCCTTTTTGATCAATAGGAAGAAAGGTCCATGCTTTGCGCATTGGAATGCCCTTTTGTTCTACAATTTTACAAGTGACGACCTGTCCGCTTTTTCTTGTCATGATATAATCATAAACGAATATACGTCCCGTTTTAAAGGTTTTATTATCTAAATTATAAGGGAAATCTGTTTGCAATGCTTCCGCTGATGGTCTTTCTGTATATAATCCATCTCTAAATTTATAGCCTTCTTTTTTTACAGAAGCTACTGTGGGGGGTGTTGGGTTTTTCTTTTCTAGTTTAGCTGCCAAATCATCCTTTGTTTTTGTTTGGTCATTGCCACATGAAGAGATAAGTGCTATAGATAAGAAGACCGATAATATTCTTGCTACCATGGAATTATTCTTTATTTGCAGCAAAAATATAAATTTCTATTAAGTAGAGAGTGAAAAATGACACTTTGGTGAGTATGAAACTAAGTTAAACTTGCGAAAAAACATACAGTAGCTCTCTTCCAATTTGAAGTGTTCGCTTTTGGTAGGTCATTTTTTCATGAGGAGTTCCATCAGCAATTTTGGGATCTTCATAGGTGAGTGGAATACGTTGATCGGTACCAGGAATAAATGGACAATTTTCATCTGCATCAGAACAAGTCATAATAGCTGCAAAATTAGAGCTAGGGTTAATATTATCGTCAAACACTTTTGAAAAGGAAGTCACTGGAGATGCGCTTTCGCTAAAATGGACTAAGTATTTAGGATTTTCGCCTTCTGGCTTTTCGATTTGAAAGCCTAAACTTTCTAGCGCTTCAATTGCATTAGGGTTAAAAGCAGTAGCTTCTGTACCACCAGAAAACGTAGCAACTGAAGGGACTGCATAATGATGAGCAGCTACGCTTGCCCATATCTGTGCTAGATGACTTCTACGGGAATTATGGGTACAGATGAAGTGGAGTTGTATGGGTAAATTTGCAGACTTTTTGTCTTTGATATAATTTATAATAGGGGAAAGCATTTTTTTTCTTTCATCAGTAATAGAAGAAGTATCCTTCTCTAATTGAGCTATTGTATTTTTGATTGTTATAAACATCATGTGGTTTTTATATTTATCGCAATTTTACGATAATTATTTTAATAAAGTAATGATATTTGCCGAAAGGCAAAGAAAAAAGGCCATTAGATCAAACGGCATGAGGAGTGGTGAAATGAGGATGATTTAGTTGTCCGCTTTTAAAATTTGAGCATCTTTAGATATCATTTCTCTAATAATTCTTAGGTTATTTTGGATTTCTTCTTCTTCTTCATAAGGTAATTCTATGCTAACTTTAGTCAGTTTACCATTATAGGATGTCACAGGAATGAATCCGACCTCTGAAATTTTTTCAATAAGTTTCTGGACATTTTTTTTATTGCCGAAAGACCCTATTGCGATGCTAACAATTTTTTGTTCTGGTGCTTGGGTGGGCGCTTCTGTATCCATTTCTAGATTTTCATCCTCTAGATTTTCAGTATAATCGTCATCTTCTGTAGCCATATTTTTATTGCTTCCTGGCTTGACGTTAATTCTAGAAGCGGTAGGAGGCATGAGTGCTTCAGCAGCAGGGCTGCTAATCTTACTACCAAAATGGGTAAGGTATATTCCAATAGAAATAACTATTAGGGTAACAATGATTAGATGGGGTAGAAAACGTTGGAAAATGCCAGCGATATGATTAGCAAAAGAACTTTGCTTAGGACTTTTGTAATCCTTCTTTTGGGTCTTAGAGGTGTTTGACTTTACACTTTTTCTAATGATGGGATATACTTGAAGATTTGGAAGTCCAAAAGATTCTTGGTTGAAATTAGTACCACTGGGTAAGAAGTTGATTTCATTTTCATAATTTAAGTACAAGCGGCCAACCTCTGAAATTTCTATAATTTCTCTCTTTTCAAGGCCATCTTGAATATCCTGCACATAGTTTTGTATTGCTCTTTTTGCCTCAGATGCACTGAGTTGATATTTATCTTGGGCGAATGCAATGAGCAAGCCATCATCAAGTGTAAGATTCTTGTTAAAGCTTACTTTTTTGGTAGGAGGTACTATTTGACCCTGTACTTGGTCTATTTCAGCAGCTTGATAATCAGCGATTAGTGCCCCCAAACCAGGGATAATAACTGTATCCTGCTCATATAGCAAACCTGCTATCAGTGAATTAATATCGATAGACATAAAATAATTAGCTTATCTCTTGGAAATAGTCTCTCTCAACATTTGTAAGATGCAAAGTTAAAGCTTTTTATAATACAAGGCTAGTCGAAATGAGGGAGGGATGAATTTTGGAGCTAGAGATAACAAGAAAACTTATCTTTACTTACTGGTTGAATGCTACTATTTGTTGGTCGCTTCTTTTTTCATGTTCTTTATCTTGACAGCGCCATTACCACCCACTGCATATGGATGGTTGTTGCAGCAGCTTCTTTCAGCTCTTTTGCCTTTACAATATAGGCACATGATCAAAAATATAAGTTGCAATGTCTTGACTTATTTTCGTGTATGCATGATCGATGTCTTTGTCATACTACTGCATATGCAGGCAAGAAGAAACGAAACTCTGCACCTTCATTAGGTTTACTGATAACCTGAATAGACGAGTTATGGATTTCCATAATTTTTTTGGCGATAGCCAAACCAAGGCCTGTGCCCTGCTTTGCTTCTTTGCCGTTTTCTGTTTGGCGGTAACGCTCAAAAATGAGGGGCTGTTCGTGTTCTGGGATACCAGGTCCTGTATCTGCAACTCTTACGAGAATATTCTTCTCTTTTTCTTCCAGAATAAATTGAATAGAGCCACCATTTGGCGTGAATTTCAGGGCATTATCCATTAAGTTTTGAATAACTCGTTCAACCAATCCTAAATCAGCAAATACCATCGGTAGATTATGTGGCATATCCAGGTGTAATGTAATGTTTTTATTGTCTGCAAGAATTTGATACTTCTGCGTAATATCTTGGGCTAATTCTGAAATGAAAAACGACTCTTTTTCTGCTTGGATTTGATTGGCTTCCAACTTAGAGTATTCGAAGAGCTGTTGAACTAAATGTTGTAATCTATTACCGCTGCTCAGGATGATATTTAAATAGCTTGCTCTTTCTTCTTCAGAAAGATTTTTATCCTTCATTAATAAGGTTTCTGCATATCCTTGTTGAATGGCTAAAGGGGTTCGAAGATCATGGGAAACATTAGCAATCAGCTCTCTTCTTAGATTTTCTACAGATTTTATACTTTCAATATTTGCCACAATCTGATCAGCCATATCATTAAAGGTATCGGCTAATATCTCTAAATCGCCTTTATCCTCAGGGGCAACTCTCACCGCCATATCTCCTTCTTTAAAGCGAATTACTGTTTGAATAATTCTACGAAGATTTCTGGTGAGGAACCAAATAGCTAGTAGACTTAGTATTAAGGCCACAAAAAGTGTAACTAAAAATAATTGACTACTCAATTTTAAAACGTGAGATTTATATAAGGAAGAAGTTACCGCAATTTGCTCCTGACTTGCCAAAATGATATATACATAACCTATTAGTTTTTCCTCTTCTAAAATCTTTGCTGCGGAAAAGACCTTCATACCATTTGGATCTCTCGGATCATCTCCTTCTACAATTTCTGTTTCATCCTTTTGGAGAAATGCTTCTATTGGAGCTAAGCTAACTTCAGTTCGTTTGATTTTCTTATATGGGGCAACATAAGTGATGATTTTTCCTTCTGTATCTAAGAGGTAAACTTCTACATTGGGGTTGATCACCATCATAGAGTGCATGATATCTTTAATGGCGGTTGTGTCGACTTGCCCATCTACGAATGGTTTTACTTCTTTCACGGTTTGATCTGCTATAGAACCGTAAAGCCTTTGGTTGACTTCCTTGAAGTAAGCTTGCTCTGCATAGGTCGTAATACCCAGATATCCAATACCTAGTGCTCCTAGAATGATCAATAGTGCAACAGCTATTTTTAGGTAAAGATGGCTAGTAAATCTTAAAGGCTTATCAGACATAACTATAAATTAAAAAACTTTGCTTCTTAAGCAGGTACTCATTAATAACTTAACAATAAAAAATTTTAAATAATTGATTATCAATGATATTTATTTTTCAAT
>JAKVCU010000171.1 GCA_022448955.1 Saprospiraceae bacterium | reverse complement strand
AGCATCAATCAAACTATAGATGTCTTCCAGAGTGGAACTTATTCGGTAGAAGTAACCGATACTAATAGTTGTTCTAATACGGCACAGTATATTGTTATAGAGCATCCCTTACCACAACCACAAATTGCAGGAAGCTTAAGCTTTTGCCCTGGTACAGTAACTACACTAGATGGTGGCACTGATTTTGTCAATTATGTCTGGACAGGTGGAATCACGGACCAAACCTTAGTAGTAAATACTGCTGGCACATACGAACTCAGTGTTATTGATACAAATGGCTGTGAAGGGAGTACCTCTGTAGAGGTAAGTGAGGATGCTGATCTAAGTCCTGTCATTGCAGGAGATTTAACTTTCTGTGTTGGTACCACTACGACCTTAGATGCAGGTGCAGGCTTTGACACTTACACTTGGTCAGATAATAGCACAGAACAAATATTAGTAATTAGCCAAGCTGGAGAATATAGTGTAACGGTAACTAATGGCGGTTGTTCGGGTGAAGCAGCAGTTAGTATTTCTGAAGATGCTTTACCGATCCCTACTATTAATGGATTATCGATGATTTGTGAAGATGCTACTACTACTATAAATGTAAATGAAACTTTTATTAGCTATCTGTGGTCTGACGGCACAAATAATGCCTCAATTGATGTTCCTCCTGGTGTTTATGGTGTGCAAGTTGAAGATATCAATGGCTGTATAGGGGAAGCTACATTTGACGTAAGTCCGATAAGTCTCCCTGTCCCCAGCTTGAGTGGTGTTACAGCTATTTGCGAAGGGGGTTCTACTATAATAAGTACACTTGGAAATTATGTAGATTTTGTATGGTCAACAGGAAGTATTGCAGCAACTACCTTAGTTACTAATCCAGGGGTTTTAAGTGTCACGGTGACAGACTCTGAGGGTTGTGTGGGTAGTAATAGCGTTGAAATAAGCGAGCTTGAAAATATAGAACCAAGTATTTTAGGCGATTTATTCTTCTGTGAAGGAGAAAGTACGATTATTGAAGGGGAAATGGGCTATGCTTCTTATGAATGGTCGAATGGTCAAATGTCTCAGAATCTGCAAGTATCCCAAGCAGGTGAATACACCCTTAGCGTCATGGATACTACTGGTTGCTCTGGCGAGATTACGGTGAGCGTGATAGCGTATCCACTTCCGCAGCCAATTATTAATGGAGAATCAGGATTTTGTGAAGGAGCTGAGGCGAGTGTTTCAGTTCAAGATATTTTCACCGCATATACTTGGTCAAATGGCGATATACAAGCCAGTACAACAACCAATCAAGGTGGTGTTTTGAGTGTGTTAGTGACTGATGCCAATGGTTGTCAAAATACAGCTACTTTTGATGTTACAGCATTGAGCAATCCTAGCCCTGAAATTACAGGTGAATTAGGGTTCTGCCCAAGCAATTCTACTTCTTTGACTACTACAGAGAACTACGACATCTATAACTGGAGTACGACGGAATCAACAGCATCTATTATAATAGATATGGCAGGGCCAGTAAGTGTAGAAGTAACCGATGGAAATGGGTGTATCGGAAATACAACTGCAATAATAGAAGAATACGAGACTAATGATCCTCAAATTCAAGGTATATTGGATTTTTGTCCAGGTGATAGTTCGACTTTAACGGTAGTGGGGACATTTGAAACCTATCAATGGTCTACCAACAACAGCCAGTCAGCTAGTATCCAAGTCAGTGAAGCGAATACTTTTGGTGTGACTGTTTCTGATAGTAATGGTTGTGAAACAAACGCGAATGTAACGACTAGTTTATTTACAGTTACACCTCCTCAAATTACAGGAGAAACAGCGTATTGTGAAGGTACATCAACCATATTATATGGTGGTATAGGGTATGTTACTTATTCATGGTCAAATTCATCGGACACACAGGTAGTAGAAATTATTGAACCAGGACAGTATGTTCTTTCCGTCGTTGATGCTAATGGTTGTTCTGCTGAAACTAGTATAGAGATCACTGAAAATCCTTTGCCACAGGCAGATGCAGGCGATATTCAAACTATTAATTGTGAAAATGATAGCGTTATTATTGGTGGAACTACTACCTCACAAGGTAATTATGCTTACACTTGGACTGGGCCAGGTATTGATTCATCCAATCAGAATGATTATCAACCTACAGTAGATTCAGGTGGAGTGTATACACTTGTAGTGGAAGACCTAGATAATGGTTGTATCTCTGAGTCCGCACAAGTAGAGATCGAAGACTTGAGGTATGAGCCAATTGTAGTGCTTGAGGTATTGGATGTTTTAGATTGTGAAACCTTATCTGTATTGATTAACTCTGATGGGTCTACTTATGGGTCTGATATTACCTATCAATGGCAGGATGTAGCAGGCACAATTATGTCAAGTGATCAGAATTATATAGCTACACAAGAAGGTATTGTTATTCTAATGATTATTGATGAAGTGACAGGGTGTATGGCATTGGATAGTGTAACCATCGAGCAAAATGAGGATTATCCAGTAGTTTTTGCAGGTGATGATCAAGAAATTGATTGTGATACCCCAGATGCAATTTTAGATGGTTCTGCATCACAATCGAGTCCAAATATTATTTATGAATGGACTGCTCAATCTGGGGGCAATATTATATCTGATCCTACACAGCCTATTATAACAGTAGATGGTGTTGGCAGCTATACCTTAGTCGCTATAGATACGACCAATGGTTGTAGCAATGAGGATATCGTCCAGGTCCTTGGTGATTTTGAACCTCCTATTGCAAATGCAGGCATGAATCAGACCTTAGATTGTAATAATCTTAGCGTTCTACTAGAAGGTAATGGCTCTTCAATAGGTACAAATATTTCTTATCAGTGGCAAAATGCTTCTGGCGAAACAGTAGGGGAAGATATCAGCTTCAATACTGACATGATAGGTGTATACCAATTAATTGTAACGGATAATCAAAATGGATGTACAGCAGAAGATCAGGTAGAAGTATTTCAAGTGGAAGATCAACTTAATGTTTATGATGTTATCTGGGATAGTCCAACTTGTTTTGGCGATGATGATGCGAGTCTGAGTATCTTAAATATTGAAGGAGGGAATGGCCCTTATCTTTACAGTATAAATGATGGAGCTTTTTCTAGTAATGCTAACTTTACTGGCTTAACAGCAGGTAATTATTCTATTGTTGTTCTGGATGCTAATGGTTGCGAACTATTTTCGGAAGTTGTGATAGAAGATGGCAATGATTTACAAGTAAATTTAGGAGAAGACATTAATATTCAGCTAGGCGAAATGGTAACAATTGATGGAAATGTAAGTGTAGATAAAGATGATCTTGAAGAAATTATTTGGAAAGTAATTGGCGATAGTTCAGCTTGCGATGACTGCCTATTTTTTGATGTCATTCCTCTGCTTACTTCTGAATATATTTTGACAGTAGTAGATAGTAATGGATGCATAGCGACTGATGACTTAACAATCTTCGTAGATGCTAGAGATGATATCTTTATTCCAAATGCATTTTCTCCTAATGGCGATGGTGATAATGAACGATTTACCATTTTTACAGGTAATGATGTTGCGATAGTTAGATCATTTTTAGTATTCAATCGTTGGGGAGAAATAATGTTTGAGGTGTATGATTTTCCACCAAATGATGAAGATTTTGGCTGGAATGGAAAATATAGAGGACAACTTCAGAATACAGGTGTTTTCGTATACATGGCTGAGATAGAATTTATTGATGGTACCGTGGAACTTTATAAAGGCGATGTGCTGTTGATGAAGTAAAAAGATACATGCTAGGAGCAATTGCCGGCGACATTATTGGTTCAAGATTTGAGAAAAGCGGCTTTAAATTTACACAATTTAAATTATTTCATCCCCGCTGCAGTTTTACCGATGATACTGTCTTAACCATTGCTGTCGCCGATGCTCTTTTGCATGATAAAGACTTTGAAGAAAATATAAAGAAATATGCGCTTTTATATCCTAATAGAGGATACGGAGGTAATTTTATTCACTGGATGAGAGGAGAAATGGAAGGGCCTTATAACAGTTGGGGCAATGGCTCTGCTATGAGAGTTAGTCCAATTGCTTTTACTTTTGATACTTTAGAGGACGTCTTAACAAAAGCCAAAGCCTCTGCAATCATTACACATAACCATCCTGAGGGGGTTAAAGGCGCTCAAGCTGTTGCAGCTGCTATTTTCTTAGCTCGACAGCAAAAATCCAAAGAAGAGATTCGTGACTATATTCAAGAACAATTTGCTTATAAGCTAGGCTTAGGAGTTAAGTATATTCGCCCATTCTATAGATTTGACGTAAGTTGTCAAGGGTCGGTTCCAGAGTCTATTATTGCGTTTTTGGATGCCAATAGCTTGGAAGAAGCGATTCGATTAGCAGTCTCATTTGGCGGAGATGCAGATACGATGGCCTGTATTGCTGGTGCAATAGCCGAGGCCTATTATGGGCCTGTTCCCAAAGAGATAGAAGAAAAAGTTAGAGCTATTCTTCCAACCACATTTAATCAAACAATCGATCTTTTTTATAAAAAATACCTTTCATAACTTACTATACCAACCAATCAGTGCATGCACGGCCTTCTACCTCTAAATGGTAGAAGTATTCTCTGGGAGCTACTAAAAATGGATGAGGATGAAAGTACAGGTATGACTTCCTGCTTCTGCAAATGCATTGTAGATAATTCGAATGGTTTGATCGAATATAGTCTTTGGGGGTTAATTGTATGAATCTATTCGTAACTTTCAATGGGTTTAAGTGTATGGTTTTTAATAGTATATGGATTAAGTTAATTCACTGGTAGTGGAAGTGTATCGAGGTAGTTATTAAAGATCACAGAATAATTTACGAGTAATCAAAAATAGAATTATTAGTCTACACGTTGTAAGGCAAGGATGATAAGAGAATTTACTATTCTCAATTCAAATTCATGCAATTACTTAAAAAATGGTCTATAGTTCTTTCTGGAGTTATAGTCATCCTTGCAATTTATTTCTCAGTTTTTTTTTATTGTCTGACTCCAAAGGTCGCTTTAGTACCCTTAGGAGAAGTCGATTCTTCTTATTTATTTTTAGTAGAAAATACCTTAGAAGAATATTATCGGGTAAAGGTTGAGGTAATGCCAACAACACCTTTACCCGATTATGCATATTACCCACCCCGCAAACGTTATCGTGCAGATAAGATTTTAAGTGAATATTCTTTACAGCATTTTTGGTCGCATCATAAGGTGATGGCCATAACCGAAAAGGATATTTCTGTAACAAAAGGGGGGTTCACAGATTATGGTATTTTAGGCTATGCACAAATCCGAGGTCGAGCAAGTGTGATTTCAACCTTTAGATGTGGGAGAAAGGTTTCCGAAAGGAAGAAGAAAGAGCGTATTGCCAAAAATGCTTTGCATGAATTAGGACATGCATTTGGATTACAGCATTGTGATGGGAATACCACTTGTTTTATGAATGATGCAAAAGGTAAAATGAGTACGATTGATAAAGAGTCAATGGAATTGTGTGAAGATTGTCGTTGGCAAATAGAAGATATTGTTAGAGGGAATAGATAAATAAAAAAGGAACCCTAAGGTTCCTAATAATGTATCCTAAAAGATTAGGATTTCTTTTGAATATGTTGATACGTTTTGGTGCCCATTGGGCTATAATAAGTTGAGTTTAATTAAATGTGATTTGATTATTTTAGGTGGTATAAATATGATGTTTTTCCTAAGTTTAATCGGTGCATATTATGAATTGGACTTTTTATTCCAAATTTTTTAGTTTCAAATTATAAATTGAAACTTTTTTATTCCAAATAGATCTATTATTGTTGTTTTTTATTTTGGATTAGGATTAAATTTTGAAAAATGCATTTGATATTTCAAATCAGATTATTATTTGGATTAAGTGGAGCGAGACAAGTGTAAGTAGCTAATTTGTTTACAAAACGCTGAGGACTTTATACCAAATTAAACTCTAGTTTTAGGTTAGCCCATTTATTCAGTTTGTCCAAACAGAGAAATGGGCTAACTTATCCTATTTCTGGTAATTCAAAACTTGTATGGGATTTATTAGTTGGTCTGATCGATATCGCTATTCATCTGATGATTGAATAAAATCGTTTCAAAGAATAAGTTTCCCAATAAGTTCTTAAAAATGAGTCTTTGCGTCTTACTGTTTTAGTATTCTTTCAGTGAGTGTTTGATCGTTATTTTCCCATTTTAGCAGATAAATTCCACTATCAAAGTCAGCTAGATTCAATTCTATTTGATGCTCACCAACATCCAAATGGTTAGTAGGGATAACTTTCACTAATTGACCACGAGCATCAAATAATTGAAGACCTTGATTATCAATCGCAGAAAGCTTTAACTGGATTTGTACAATATTTCTTACGGGATTTGGGAAAACGGTTAAGCCTTCGCTAATTTGTGCATGGCCATTGCCAAGGATGTCACTTGGAGGAGTACTTAGCCAATTGCCATATTCGTACCAAACTTCTGAACAAGAATATAAATCTGGACTTTGAGCACCGCCATTATTACTAAAAATAAAGTTAGCACAACTCGCTCCAGTAAAGGTATATGAATACCAGCCATTGCCATCATTTTGCATTTGGACGCCCGGCCAAGAAGTAGTTTGTCCACTTGGGGTAACATTCCAGAAGTATATCTCTGGATTGGTGTACCAGTTTGGTTTAAAATGTACAGTTAGATCGGATGGTGGGTTATTATCTGGATTTTCATCGTACCAAGTGCCATTATCATACCATCCTTCGTTACAACGGTAAAGATCAGTCGTTTGATTAGAGCCATTATCACTGAAAATGATGTTAGAGCAAGTGGCACAATCAATAGTATAAGAGTACCAACCATTACCATTATCTTGCATGCTTTCACCTGGCCAAGTAGTGCTAGGACCTGCAGGTGTAGGATTCCAGAAGTACATACTGGCCGTTCCCCAGTTATTAGGTTTTTTGAAATGAATTGTTAATTGTTCTGTACAGCCTTGCGGAGCTGCTTTATCCCATACTGCATAATTACTACCTGAAGCACGTAGGTTCCATCCACTTCCACTTGGAGACCATGAACCAGGACCAATTTTTACAGCTACTTTACCATCAATTTCAGCAGCGTATAAGTCCCAGTTGGCAACTTTGATGTCCAGAACACTTTCACTATGAATATCATTGTCTTTTCGAATATCAATTAAGTCTTTGATTTCATTTTGAAGTCCCCAGTCGAAATAGTGATCCCAAAATACAGCAGGTACGCCTGGATGTGTAAGGATATATGCATATCCTTGCATGACTTTATCAGCAGGGAATGGCCAATAAGCCTGAGTACTACCTGTATCGTGATTATCGATAAAAGTTACCGATTTTGCTGGCCACCAACCAATAACACCAGGTGCCCCACCATTATTTTCTAAGCGCCACAATTCGCCATTAACAGCTTGTTGTAAAATTCCTTTTGTTGTAAAATCGAAGGCAGAGGTTTTGCCACTAGATTGATCAATCCAGTTGATGATTTGTTGACGATGTGGATCTGAATTGTTCAAATCGAGATTATCCCAAAGCTCACCTACAGAAAAATAGGGAGAAGTGGCATCGTTATATAGACCTACATAATAGCCATTAAAGCCACGGACATAGTCATAACGCCAACCGGCAAATCCAATTGTATTTTTCAGCCAGTTCATCCATGTAATTAAGTCATTTTGTACAGTTGTGTTCGTATGGTCAATATCTCTTGCGGCATGATAATTATCGCCAGTATCCCAGTTTCCACATGGATTACCACCGCCTGCGGTGCCCCACTCATCATTGGCCGTTACAGCCCAACATCCCCATGTTGGATTGGTGAAATCTGCCCAATTGGTTGTTCCCACTCGGTGATTGATTACAATATCAGCGATGGCTTCAATGCCGTTGGCATTTAGCGAATTGATCAAGCTCACTAACTCTGCCTGTGATCCATATTGAGAGTTTAGTTCATACAGCTCTCTTGGTAAATAACCTTGTGGAGCGGCAGCATCACTTGGGGGAGGTAACCAGATCATATCAAACTGACCATCAGCTAAGGCATTTACATTGCCTTGAATAACATTATACCAGCCATTTGGATTGGCATGGGATTCCCAGTTAAATCCTTGGATTAATACATCCGTGTTTTGCGCAAAGGAAAAGAATAAAAAAGTATTAAAAAAGCTAAAAACAAGAAGAAGTGTTCGGAGGTTTTTCATATTGTTTTGTTGTTTTGATATATGATAGAATTTTATACTGTATCTGGGTGTTTGTATACAATTTTAAATTAAAAAATTATTTTAGACGTGTCGAATTATGAATTGGGTGTTCGTTTTCCAAATTATTGTGTGTCAGTTTATAAATTGGTTCTTTTTTATTTGGGTTTTTGGGGTAATGAAGAATAATCATGCTTAATTAAAATCAAGATCAAAATCAGAAAAGAAAATGGAACTAATATTAGTTAGAGAGAATCCTACTTACAAGAATCGTGCTATTGCTTATTTCCAAGAGAAATGGCCAAGTGTGCCACCTATTATTTATGAAGATTGTATCGCACATAGTATTACTGCTAGAGATAATTTACCGCAGTGGTATTTATTAGAGAAGGAAGATAAAATAATAGGTTGCGCTGGATTGATTACTAATGATTTTATTAGTAGAGTAGATTTGTATCCTTGGATTTGTGCCATATTTATTGATGAAAATTATAGAGGGCATGCTTACAGTAG
>JAKVCU010000170.1 GCA_022448955.1 Saprospiraceae bacterium | reverse complement strand
ATTATGCATATTCCAAACATGGCTCTTGCTGTGTTTTGGCAGCTATAGAGCCCAAAACAGGGAAAAGACTAGCCCACGTTAGGCCAAAAAGACGAAAAAAGGAGTTCGCTTTATTTATGAAATATTTGTGTGATCAATATCCAAATGCCAAACATATAAAAGTAGTCTTAGATAACTTGAATACACATCATTACAGCGCCTTTTACGAATATTTTGATGCACAAACAGCAGCGCAAATGACTGAAAAATTAGAATTTATTTTCACACCTAAGAATTCATCTTGGCTCAATATGATTGAAATTGAATTCTCTGCTTTGTCCAGGCAGTGCCTCAACCGCAGAATTCCTTGCATGAAGGAACTCGAATCTGAAGTGTTGACTTATTTCAAAGAACGTTCCCGCTTAGGGATCAAAATTAAATGGCAATTTACTCAAGAGCAGGCCCGTAAAAAATTGAACAGGCGATACTCGGAGATAAATTCAATTAATATAAAATATAAATAAATTTATTTCACAGTGTACTAGTACACTATAATCTAAATTACTTAGCATTTTGGAGGTATCCTTTTACTCATATTTGCGTTGCGTACTCGCTTTAAGCTGAGCAAAAATCAGCTGGTTCGAAATTGCAATAAACTTAAATTACAATGTATTAAGCATCACTAAGGATTGGGTTAGGTACACTTCCGGTTTTTGAACTAGGCGTTTTATTATACGAGCATAAAAAACAAAACCCTTCCAGCAATGGATGCTAGAAGGGTTGTTTTCGATTAGAGGTCGGGAACGGATTCGAACCGCCGTACAAGGTTTTGCAGACCTCTGCCTAACCACTCGGCCACCCGACCATTAATTCGGAACGCAAATATAAAAGATTTTTTGATACTACACTTACTTATCTCAAAAAAATGCGCCGAAAGTTAATTATAACAACTTTAGTAGCTTGCAGAAAGTTTCATCGTCGATAAATTTATTTTTTCTCAATGGTAAAAATAACCCTTGTAACATCTTTATCATTCTTTTCTACATGAATGATTCCGTAGTGTAATAAGATAACTTTCTTACAAATAGCTATACTAATTCCTTTATCTGGGAAGCCACCAGGCGTATCTATTCTGAAATCTTCGAAGAAATAAGACGGAAAAACTTCTTCCAGCGCATTATTATCCTCTGTCAATAAAAATTTATAGAACCTACTTTTTTCTTCACATCTTAATTTTACCATTAAGGAGTTGGCAGAACTGTAGACCAGTATATTCTTAAACAAATGATAAAACAACTTTCGCATTGCTCCTTTCGACACCATAGCTGTAGGGAGCTCGGCAGCCTTTATGCTAGCATTCTTTTCTGCTAATAATTTTCTAAGATCATAGAGTGCACGCTCGAAAGTAAAGTTTAAATTCGTTTCCTTAAACTCATCATCCATTCTTCCGACACGTGAATACTCCAGCAAAGCATCTACTATGTTATTCATTTGTTGTGCACCACTATTGAGGAAAGATAAAAAGGTCCGAGCATCTTTATCTAGCTTATCAAGATACCGTATTCCCAGAATTTCACTAAAACTTGTGATTGTACGTAGTGGAGCCCGTAAATCGTGAGAAGCAAAGTAAGCAAAGCGTTCTAGCTCAGAATAAGACATCTGTAGCTCACCTAGACGATTTGCCAGTTGTTTGGATTGCTCTTCTACAATTTCTTTTTGAGTTTCGATTTCTTTTTTCTGGTCATATAATACTTGATTGGATTTTTCTAGCAACTGCTGATGCTTCTGCAAATCAGATATCGTTTGGTTCAATAATCGAATAGCGATTGCCTTATCTTTGAGCGTTCTATCTAATTTAAATTGATTTCGATGAAGGTTTTTTTTCAATTCTTCATGTAGGGACTGAAGAGAAGCTTTGGTTGCTTCATCCCAATTTCCCTTTTCTAATAAATTGGCAAAGGTTGCTATTATTTTTTCGCTTTGTTTATCCATCAAGAAATATCCTTCAGACTAACTAAGGTACAAGTTTCATTGTGAAAATCACATTGAGCACCCTCTGTGGCCCCAATTTCGCCATAGGAAAAGAATCCGATCATGGGTTTATCCCAGTATTCAAAAATTCCGCGTACTTCGTCTTCCATAAGTGGACCAAAAGCTCCTAAGCGTCCGATACAAGAGAAAAGAATTAAAGCATCTGCATCTGGTGCTTTTTTTTGCAAAGCCCCAAATTCTTCAACGGTCTGATTTATTACTTCAAATCCCGGTGATATGGAAAAGCGAAATTTATCCCCCTTTTTTATCCCTCCTGCTAATACCAATGCCCGCCTATTCGTATCTCCAAATAATGGTGCACGTAAAACTAAGCTCCCATCATCTCTAAGTATTTGAAGTGGATACTGGGCACTCGTATTTTCAGAAGCTTCCAAGCCTACATTAGCATCATCGAAAGAACCGAAATATCTTAAGAAAACATCTAGTGCTGGTTGATGATCAATGCCTAATAAAACATTATTTTCAGCTTCTGTCACTTCGTGGAATACACCGATAGCTTCCCACCCACTTGTAGCTAAGCCATGAAGCTGCACTTTTTGATTATCTAGTACTAACATCATCAGTCCATCTGAATATATCGCTTCACTTGAGAAAACATAAGTTCTTTTTAAAGCTAAGTTATCTCCTGCCAAACCTCCAAATAGACTCGTCGACTTGCCAATAGCATGCTGTAAGCCTTGGATGATCAAATCCGCATTGGCGCCTACCCCTTGAGCTAGCAGCAGAATGGATTGCTCCGCAAAAAGATTCTCTACACTTTTACCTGCTCTAAATGCCATATCAAAACTATCATCTCCCATACGATCACATTCGACTACCCTGTAGCTATCAGAAGGCATGCTCAAGATAAGACCTGATATGGTTTGAGAAGTATAAAATTGACCATCAGTAATTTCGCCAGAAGAGGTACAGCCAAATAAGTCCAGCTCATTTTGGATGCATATATATTGGATATCCTTTACAGAAAATGTAATGGAACAAAATAAAATACAAAGGCTGAATGTAGGATGTTGCCTTTTTGCTTCTTCAATCTGACTTTTAAATTCTTCTAAACTTTTTGCATTTATGGCTCTCGCTTTCATTCTCAATTGCTTGATTTAAACTTTCTCAAAGTATGGATATTTTTTAACATATTGAAAACCATATGGATACAAATCACTGTATCAAAAGAGGCTTCATTTCGTTTTGAGATGTTATTCAATATAATAACAAGTTAGATTAGCTCCTTTTATATAATGATTAATCTTCAGAATGGCAATTAATATAGCTATAATACTTTTAGTCTACCTATATTTATCAAACATACCTAATCAACTTCCTTTTCCTTACGAAATAATGCATAACATAGGAAATGATAAAAACTATTCCACCAACTAGTACTGCGTTCTCATTATGAGCCAAATAAAGGTTAAAAACTGTAGCATTAGAAATATCGTAAAAGTAGATGGTATGAATGTGTAAGGTGATTGTTATTTTAAATAATTCTTTAATGTTAAACCTTTTCTAGTAACAAATCCCTTTCATCCATAAATGGCTTCCCAATCGGCACATATTACAATAAGTCTTACTTGTTAAATTAAACATATAAGTTTAATATTTCATTTCTTCTGTTGTTTAATCTCCAGTGTAGTAAAGCTTAAAATCTTAATAAGTAGCCTTTCTATCACTATGATATTTTAGATGACATAAGTAATGCGGATCTTACTTAGTATTTAGCGTATGCTTAAATATACCATATTCATATAAAAGAATTATTTGCTTGCCCTTTTTAGAACCATATCCAGATTTTAGCAAAAAATGACCTTTTCTATTTTTAATAGTATTACTGCTGATAATTATATCCAATATTTCTTGATGACAAGAGTATAAAATAAACAGCACTAAAAAAGGAGATTGTGAATGGCTTATTGCTTTTCAAAATAGGTATCTTTATGGTTATCAAACACAATGACTAAACACATAGAAGTTCTGTGCATAAAAAATGCTACCTTTATTTTCTAAGGTTTTAGCGCTTTTTTTGTTTTAAATATTGATCGAACCGTGTTTCCAACTCTTCCATTAAATAAGTTTTGTGCAAACGATATTCTAAATAACTTCCTGCGCCCAAATCCTTTTTATAATAAACTAGTCCTAGGCCTTTTGCATATATTTCGCTTCCGCTAAATTCGGGTTCAATACCTCCTGCCTTTGCATCGTCATATTCGACTAATTCTTTCAGCTCAAACTCGATAGCATCGTAGGTTTCGCCTTCCCATTCAAAAGTGGTTTCCCCCAAATATTTGCGGTTTTTGATAATCGTTGCTTGAATTTCTGGAGAAAAAGCAAACTTTACTTTATATAAAAAAATACCTCCATCCTCTTCACTTACCTCAAACGGATAAGTCGTCCCAGAAAGAATTTTCCCATCAATGATGGTAGGTTGAGGACTAATGGTGTCATACTGATATAAATTGATATCCTGCAAGAGCATACCATTTTTTACCAGTTCCTCTCTCACAAATTGTAATGGTTCAAAATTGTACTCATAATAAGTTCCCGTAAGGTATGCACCTTCTTTATTAATCAAAGAACGGTAGTACCAATATACTGGTGTGATAGAATCATTCCCGACTGGTCGATATTCATAAACCAATCCTTCTGTTAATTTCTTTAGAGGAAAATAATAATTGCGGATATCTTTTTTTCCATTGCTACATTGCATCAACGAGCAGCCAACTAAGCATAAGAAAAAAGTGTTTTTAATAAAGTGGTGCATATCTGTCAGATTTAATCTAATTTGCTGTCAACTATTCAACAAAGGCCATTGATTAATGCCAAATTGACAGTTTTTTGACATATGGTATGAATTATGTACTGCTTAAAGAAATTAGGCTCGTCGTTTGAATCCGCTTCACTTCTTCTTCTAGCCTAAACGACTTGTTCAATCAAATTTGAACAGGCCTAATAAAATAATTGTAAAGGAGTATCCTCTTTTACATTCCTTTTCGATATCTATTGGAAAACAAATATATTATCTTTGTGCCCACGATTTAAAGAATCAGAAATTTTACGAAATGTTTAATATCATTAAAAAGCTCTTTGGGACGAAATATGATCGTGATGTAAATACTTACAATCCGATCATAGAAGAGATCAATGAAATCTATGAAGGGCTTAGCTCACTCAGCAATGATGAATTGCGTGACAAGACTATCCAGTTCAAAGAAAGAATTGCTGAATACTTATCTGATATCGACAACGATATCAAATCCATCAAAGAAGAGTCTGAAAAAGAAGAAGATTTAGCAAGGAAGGAAGACCTTTTTGCTGAGTTAGATAAAATTGCAGAAGATCGCAATAAGGCATTAGAAGAGGTTCTAAAAGAAATTCTTCCTGATGCTTTTGCTGTAACCAAAGAAACAGCACGTCGATTCTCTCAAAATGAGACGATAGAAGTCACCGCTACGGATCATGATCGTGAATTAGCTGTAAGGCCAGGCAAATCTTATGTTACCATCCAAGGGGATAAAGCCATCTGGAAAAATTCATGGATGGCTGCGGGTAATGAAGTTACTTGGAATATGATCCACTATGATGTACAGCTGATTGGTGGTATGGTATTGCATGATGGTAAAATTGCGGAGATGCAAACGGGTGAAGGTAAGACCTTAGTAGCTACTCTTCCTGCTTACTTAAATGGACTTTCAGGCCGTGGGGTCCATGTCATTACCGTGAATGACTACCTTGCCCGTCGTGACTGTGAATGGGTTGGACCAATATTTGAGTTCTTGCTTTTGACGATTGATTGTATCGATAAATACAAACCACACTCCGAGCAGCGTCGTGCAGCTTATCAGTGTGATATTACCTATGGTACCAATAACGAATTTGGGTTCGACTACCTGCGTGATAATATGGTGCGATCGACGAATGAAATGGTGCAGCGTAAGCACCACTTTACTATGGTCGACGAGGTGGATTCTGTATTAGTCGATGATGCTCGTACGCCTTTGATTATCTCCGGTCCTGTGCCTAAAGGATCCGAGCAGCAAGAATATATGGCATTAAAGCCTCATGTTGAGAAATTGATAGCTGCACAGCGTCGTTTGGCTACCAATTATTTAGCGGAAGCTAAAAGCCTAGTGAAAGATAACATTACAGGTTATCAAGAAGGAGAAGGAGGCTTGGCTTTATTAAGAGCTTATCGTGCGATGCCAAAATATCGTCCTCTGATCAAATTCTTGAGTCAGGATGGTATCAAAGTGATGCTACAGAAGGCTGAAAACTTCTACATGCAGGAGCAATCCAAAAACATGCACATTGTAGATGAGCCATTATACTTTACCATCGATGAAAAGAACAGAAATGTTGAGCTTACAGAGCTAGGGGGAGAGTTTTTATCGAAAGGTAATGAAGATTCACACTTTTTTATCATGCCGGATATTGCTACTGAAATGGTAGAAATTGAAGGAGATGAAGCACTTTCTCCAAAGGAGAGAGAAGAAAAGAAAATGCAGCTTTCGCAAGATTACTCTGTCAAAGCAAAGCGTCTGCACTCTATTAGTCAGTTGCTTAAAGCATATACACTTTTCGAAAGAGATGAGGAATATGTTGTCATGGACGGTCAGGTAAAAATCGTAGATGAGCAAACAGGTCGTATGATGGAAGGCCGTCGTTACTCTGATGGTTTACACCAAGCCCTAGAAGCAAAAGAAAACGTAAAAGTTGGGGATATCACCCAAACTTACGCTACGGTTACATTGCAGAATTACTTCCGTATGTACCACAAATTAGCGGGTATGACGGGTACTGCCGAAACGGAAGCAAGTGAGTTCTGGGAGATTTATAAATTAGACGTAGTCGTTATTCCTACCAATCGTCCTATCCAAAGGGATGATATGGAGGACAAAGTATTTAAAACAGCTCGAGAGAAGTTCAATGCTGTTGCAGAAGAAATTGTCAATCTAAGTAAGGCTGGCCGCCCAGTTCTGGTAGGTACAACTTCTGTGGATATCTCCGAAAAACTGAGCCGTGTACTTAAGCTAAGAGGTATTGACCACAACGTATTAAACGCCAAACAGCACCAACGCGAAGCAGAAATTGTTGCAGAAGCAGGCCGTCCTGGTAAAGTGACTATCGCCACCAATATGGCCGGTCGTGGTACAGATATCAAGATTAGCGAGCAGGTGAAAAAAGCAGGTGGCTTGGCCATTATCGGTACAGAACGCCACGACTCACGAAGAGTAGATAGGCAGCTTAGAGGTCGTGCCGGTCGTCAAGGAGATCCGGGTAGCTCTCAATTCTACGTTTCCCTTGAGGATAACTTGATGCGTCTATTCCAATCAGAACGTATTGCCAAGTTGATGGATAGAATGGGGCACCAAGAAGGAGAGGTGATCCAACACTCTATGGTGACAAAGTCAATTGAAAGAGCACAGAAAAAAGTAGAAGAAAACAACTTCGGTATCCGTAAGCGGCTATTGGAATATGATGATGTGATGAATATTCAGCGTGAGGCAATTTACAAAAAGCGTAAAAATGCCTTATTCGGAGATCGTTTGTCGGTGGACTTAAATAATATGTTCTCTGCTCAATTAGAGAACTTAGTCTATAACAATCGTCAGCAAGGTAACTTTGAAACTTTCCGCAGAGATTCGTTAAGTGTCCTTGGGTTTGACCCAAAAATTGATGCAGTTGATTTCGTAGAAGGAGATATTGATGATATCATCCGCCAGTTTGAAGAGCAATACAATGCTTATTATGATCGCAAAGCGGGAATGATTCGCGATGCATTAATGCCTCAAATTCAAGATGTATATGATAATCAAAAGAACCAATACAAGCGTATTCAGTTCCGCTTTACTGATGGTAGCTTAGCACACTTAATGATTACTGCAGATATTGAAGATGCCGTTAAATCTGGTGGCCAATCGATCATTAAAGATATCGAAAAGGCCGTAACCCTAAGGATTATCGACCAGAAATGGAAAGAACACCTTCGCTCTATGGATGAATTGAAAGAATCGGTTCAAGCCGCTTCTTTTGAGCAAAAAGATCCATTAGTAGTCTATAAAATGGAAGCTTTCAACTTATTTGAACAGTTAATCTTTGAAGTCAATGAAAGCACTACTGCGTATCTCTCAAAAGGTACTGTAACCTACGAAGATGGACGTACCATCGAACAAGCCAGAGAACAGCTTACTGATATGAGTAGAATGAAAACCAATCGCTCTCCAGAAGAAGCAGCAGCTCGTAGAGCTGCTCAAAGTGCTGGTCGCCAACAAAGTAAACCTGAGACCTTCAAAAGGTCTGATAAAAAGGTCAAAAGAAATGATCCTTGCCCATGCGGAAGTGGTAAAAAATACAAACACTGCCACGGATCATAAGAATAAAAACATAATAATAAGAAGCCATTACTGCTCTCAGTGATGGCTTCTTTGTTGTTAGCCATCGCTGAGAAATGCTCACCTATACCAAAAGTTTACATTCATGGCTAAATTCCCCCCTCTTTAGCTTATCTAAATAAATTATTCATATTAGCGAAAAATAAATACATTTTTTGCAAATTTCGATAATTGTATATTAGATTTTATTTTCATCTTTGGTTTGCACACATCAAAATAGTTGAAGAAAATATACTGCCCACCTTTTTCTTTTTTGTCTAATATTATTTTCACAAAATATAAGACTATGAAAACGCAACTTCTATTTTGTATAATTATACTTTCACTATTATTTACAAGTTGTTCTAAACAAACAGAATCGCCTATTTCAGATGCGACTGCCTTTGGCTATGCATTTGATAAGTTTACCCAAGAACCTATCCTTGGAGCAGAGGTACATTTGTTTCAGTCTGAATTTAC
>JAKVCU010000017.1 GCA_022448955.1 Saprospiraceae bacterium | reverse complement strand
TGACGCCGTGCCTGCCGGCTGGCAGGAATTTATTATACAAGCAATTTTGACTAGCCGCTTATGTATTATTTTGGTGCGTGCCTTTAAAATCAAATTGAACTTACTAGAAGTGCTTTTTATCCCATATGAAATAGGATAAAATAGGGACTTTTGGTTTAACAATAATTATATGTGATTTTTTTTTAATGGGATTTGCTTTTGAATGGCAAAGAATGTAATTTTGTTGTTGTTAAAAAATCCTACATTATATTTCCTCCCCCCCCAAATTTGTGGATTCAAATATCCACTTGGCTACTCATTTGTCAATCTTCAAGAATAGCTTAGCTAGTAGTATACAATTGCTACTAATTAAGTAATATGTTTTCCCAAAGACAAGAAAAAGACTTCTACCCCATTACGAGAGTAAGTTATGGTGATAAGTTCTTGTGAAATATTTATAAGAACAATCTCATCATTAATAGAGAGAACAAATACAAGACATTTTTAACAGGGAAAAGAAGACCCCTATGAGAAAACGAAACACTATATTTAATTGGCAAAGATGTTTATCATTGCTCTGCATTTTGGTATTTGTGGTGCAACAAATCAGTGCTCAATCTAATGTGACACTTTACCAAATCTCTTCTGTACCGCAGAGCAAAATACTAAACCCAGCATTAGATCTAGGGACAACCTCCTATTTCTGTTTGCCTTTCTTATCTGGTCTTAATGTAGGGTGGTCGAGCTCATCCCTTCCCATATCTTCGTTAGGCATTGATCAAATGGGCTTGGGTTTGAATCGAGGAGCTTCTTATCAGGAACTACAGCAACTGGTTAATGGCAATAATTACATTCACTCGCAGTTTCAGACTGATTTACTACATTTTGGATTAAATAAATCGAGTGGAGATTGGAGTTTTGCTATCTCAGAATATTTTGATACAAAAGCACAATTTGGAGGAGACTTGCTTAATTTATTAGTCGATGCCTACGGGGATACACCTTCCAATAATAAAGTATATAATATATCAGAACTCGATGTGCGTTTATTGCATTATCGCTCTTTTTCTGTGGCTTACGCCAAATCGTTTAGCGATAAGTTACGACTGGGTGCTCGTTTGAAATATTTATGGGGTTATTCTAATATAGAAGTAGAAAATAAAGGATTGAAAGCCAGTGCAACAGGAGAGGAAAATAGCTATAACTTGGAAGGGCAATTGATATATTGGGGTACAGGAATTAGAAGAATGGCTAACTTTAATGAAGATATATTTGCCTATTTATCGAATCCAGGAAACCAAGGTTGGGCCTTGGATTTGGGCTTTGAGTATCAGTATTCTGATCGTATTCAACTAAGAGGGTCCATTTTGGATTTTGGTTGGATTCATTGGACAAATGATGTACAAACAGGTACGATAGAGGGTCTTCTAGATGATCCAGTTGAAGTTTTTGAAGGTAGACGAGCAGATTTATTAGAAGGAATTGCTGAACAAGGTGGAGGATATAAAACTAAATTGCCAACTCGGATTTACTTGAGTGGCCAGTATACCTTGAATAATCAAGATAGGGTCGGATTAGTCTTACACCCAGTAATAGAAAAAGGACAGACACACTGGGCAGCAGCTGTTTCTTACAGTGCTTGGTTTAGAAAATATTTAAGTTTTAGTCTCAATTATAATATCTATAACCGTAGTTGGTTCAATTTGGGGACTGGATTGTCCCTTAATTTGGGAGCACTACAAGTTTATGCGATCTCAGACAATGCCCTCTCCTTTGTTTCGCAAAGCAAAACATCTCATTGGCATACTGGGATAAACTACACTTTTGGACGCATTTTTGACAGTCCTATCAAGGTGAGCGAGACGCCTGATATTGATTTTTGGAATCGAAGACCTTCTTCTTCGGAATCTAGTATTCCATCTATTTTGTCAGATGTAAGTAATGATTCTGAAATAGCGTCGAGCTCTCCTTTTTTCCTCCTTATTGGAGATGTTCGGAGTAGGGAAGATGGTCGTCCAATTGATCAAGTGAATATGGATGTCTATGAATTGAGCATTGATGGAAATAAGGAATTGATTAGAACAGGTCGCTATCCAGACGGAAAATTTAAGATTCAATTAGAAGCAGGTAAAAATTATGAGCTATTGATCGAAAGAGCTGGTTTCAGGAGCAATAGTTTTCGGATTGCAAACACGAAACCAAATAGTCTGGCGCGATTATTTTTCCTTAGAGTATTAGAAGAGGAGTATCTCTATGCGCAAAAAGGAGAACGTTTGATCATTGAGCATGTGGAAAAAATACCCAATGAAAGGGCTAAACCTGCTGAAGAAATAAAGATGCATTGTAAAGTAATCCAGCGAACGAGTTTGCGTAAAGCTGCAACACATGAATCTAAAGTTTTGCAGAGGATAGCCATTGATACAAGGGTTTGCCTCTTAGAAAAAACATCTAAGAATTGGTGGAAAGTTCAGCATGGATCAGAAGTAGGATGGATAAAAGCTAAATTATTAAGAGTATTATAAATTAGAAGTAATCAATAAGTCTAAATCAGTAGACTTAATTTGGAACCGTTCTCCCAGGTATCCATTGGTAAGGCAGCCTTTGTAGGTATAGACACCATGTCTTAGCCCATAATTATTGAGAAAGAGATGTTCTATACTTCCTGTGCTGCCTGCCTTTAGTAAAATAGGTGTTAATATATTGCTTACAGCTACGGATGCTGTTCTAGAAACTCTGGAGGCTATATTGGGCACGCAGTAATGAATAACCCCATGCTTGGTGAAAGTTGGTTTGTCTAATGAGGTGACTTCGGAAGTAGCAAAACATCCGCCTTGATCGATGCTTACATCAATTATAACAGAACCTGCCTTCATTTTAGCAATCATCTGCTCACTCACAATGATAGGTGTACGTCCTGCTTTGGAATGAACTGCACCTATGACTACATCTGCTTGAGCGAGGGAACGTTCTAGGTCAAGAGGATTTAATGCTGAGGTAAACAAGGGACGACCAACTTGATTTTGAATGCGTTTGAGCTTGTAAATATTATTATCGAAAATCCTTACCTCTGCTCCTAATCCGAGTGCTGTTCTTGTTGCGTATTCTGCAACGATGCCTGCTCCTAGAATCACTACTTGGGCACTTGGTACACCAGAAATACCACCAAGTAGTACTCCTTTACCACCGCTTGTAGTCGCGAGTAATTCTGCTGCTGTAAGCATGGCGCTCAGTCCTGCCATTTCACTCATAATCCGAACGACGGGAAAGGTTTCCGATTCATCCTTTATATATTCCATGGCCAGTGCAATCACTCTTTTATTGCGAAGACGATATATATATTCGGCAGAAATGATGGGGAGTTGAAGTGGAGAAATAAGGATCTGATTGGGATGCATCATTTCAATTTCATCTAAGGTAGGAGGAGCTACCTTAATGATAATTCCAGCTTTGTATACTTGTTCGGGACTGTAGGCGATTTCGGCTCCAGCCTCCGAAAAATCATGATCTGAATAATTAGCCTTTTCTCCAGCATTTGTTTCTACTACGACTCTGTGGCCATGTGCAATAAGGATAGCAATAGCAGAGGGTACCAATGCTACTCTATTCTCTTGAAGCGTAATTTCTCTAGGTATACCGATAAAAAGCTTACTTGGCTTTTGCCTAATCTGTAGCATTTCACCTTGAGTTTGAAACTTACCTTCAGTTAATCCCTTTGGTAGGGGTATTTTCTCCTTTTCACTCATAGAATCACAAAATACTAATTTTTCTATCTGAAAGTGGTTGGATGTCTATTTTTATTCGAATAGCAGAAGAATCAATTAAAACTTCGATAAGTTCTGGCCATTCAATAAAGCAGTAATGACCACTATCTAAATATTCTTCAATACCGATATGTAAGGCTTCCTCTATTTTGTTGAGTCGATAAAGATCCAAATGGTAAATTAATCCATGGCCTAATGGATTATCGTAGGCATATTCATTTACGATAGAATAGGTAGGGCTAGAAATTTCATCCGTAGCGCCTAAATGCCTACAAAGTTGTTTGATTAGGGTTGTTTTACCAGCCCCAATTTCGCCAGTGAATAAAAATATTTTCTTGCCGTTTGCTGATACCATTAATTGTTCAACAATAGTAGCTAGGTCTTTTTCTTGATAAATCCATTCCATTTTTGGCTGTAATTATCTAGCGAGTGAAAAGGTTGATAGCTTCGGATAGGGCGTCCTTGTAACTTCTGCCAACATCAACTTTGGCACGGTTATCCATTTGGACATAGCTATCTCGGCCTCTAGAAAACTTTTGAATATGCATCAGATTGATGATGAACGATCGATGTACCCGAATAAATGTACTATCGACTAATAGATCTTCACAATCTTTTAAGCTTATACTAGACCGTAGAGGTTCATTATTATCCAATAGATGAATGAGGGCGTTTCGTCCATCTGATTCAAGGTGAGAGATTTCATCCGTATTGAGGAAAATATAGCTATTGGCTCCTGGGAAGACAACTCTTTTAATTTGCTGCTGATGGATATTTTGTTTTACGGCTTCCAGTCTTGCAATTTGATTAGGGGTTTGAAGTCTTTTTTGCGCTTGATTGACCGCCTTGATGAGCTCGTCAATATCAATGGGCTTAAGTAGGTATGCAACGGCAGAGGCCTTAAATGCTTGGATAGCGTATTGGTGATATGCCGTAACAAATATAATTTCAAAATCTATTTGGTCATCAAAAAAGTGGATTAGCTGAAAACCAGAATAATTAGGCATTTCAATATCCAGAAAGACGACTTGAGGTTGGTTGGCTTGAATGACTTTAATACCATTGAGCACATCTTTAGCTGTACCTACCACTTCGACTTCAGGGCAATAGGATTTTAGCATTTGACTAAGCAGCATTCTACTTTGCGCCTCATCATCTATGATTACTGCTTTCAGCATATTTTAATATTTGGGGATACAACTTATTAAAAGAGATTTTATTATCTAGAATTTATTCTTTGAATTACTTTTTTCAATAATTAGCTTGGTACTAATTTTCGATAGCTATCGGAATTTCAGTAAAGCCAGAACTATATATATTAACCATTTCCGAAAGCTTTCAGAATACAAAGAGTGCTTTTTGAAAGATGTATAAGCTCAGGGTTAGAATTTCTACAAAAATAGTACATATTCTTCAAACTTATACTTCTAATTAGTCCAAGTAAACCGTAAACGGCTATTTTTAGTGTTTCATTTTACCTAAGCGTAAGTCTTAGTGGCAATTTGTAGCTGACCCTATGAAAGCGAGCAGCGATATGCTAAAAATCCCCAATTGCTACATTTACTATTATTCTTCATAGTTAAATACCTTATTAACTATCATCCGTATTCTAGTACCATCAAATCCATTTTCTTTTTTAGTGAGGGTTATTTCTTCCAAAAGAATTTTATTCTTGAAACCTGCATTGAACAGACGTAATCTTTCGAATGTAGCACCTAAACTTTTAGATTTTTCAAGTTGGTTTCGTTGTCTAATCATTCTAGCTTCATTGCGGTTGATACCGTTATCATCGATTTCGCAGATTAACTGCTCTCCTTCTTTATGCAAACGAATGATTAGTTTCTTTTCTCCTTGAATATGCATGATACCATTATTAATGGCATTCTCTAGATAAGGTTGCAGGATCATTGAAGGAATTTGGGTGTATTCGGTAGGAATATTTGCATCTACTATAATTTCATACTTAAGATCTTCTTCAAATCGAAGTGCTTCCAGCTTAAGATAAAGCTCTAAGTTTTCTAATTCTGCTTTAAGCGGAATCTCACTTTTGTCAGAATAGAAAAAGGCATTACGCATTAATTTAGAAAAGTAAGAGAGATAACGATTAGCGGCCCTACGATCTTCTTGAAAGATAAACCCTTGAATCGCGTTTAAAGCATTGAAGATAAAGTGGGGATTCATCTGCGAACGTAAAGCACGTAGTTGGGACTCTCCTAATTTAGACTCTAAGCGTTCTTTGCGGTTCCTTAATTGATTAATCCAGTAGAAGAAAGCACCAAAAATAAAGGCTGCGAATAAGAAGCCTAGAGTAATAAACCACCATTCGTTCCAGAAAGGCGGCGCAATATAAAACTTTAAGGTAAGTGGATCAGACCAGTCTGTATTAGGGATTTTTGCTTTGAGTAAAAAATTATAGAAGCCTGGTTTGAGCTGAGAATAGAATGCAATATCATTTTGACTCTCAAGCCATTGCTTGTCTCGGCCGACCATTTTATATTGAAAACGGATATTATCCCCTTCTTTAAAGTGGATTCCTGTGAAAGAAATTACCAGATTATTTTCATGGTGGTTGAGGAAATATTTTTGAATGAGGGTCGTATCGATACCATTAATTTTAACACCAAGGATTTTGGGATCAGCAGGCCTATAATTTAGGTCGATATCTGTACTTAAAATGGCCAGTCCGTTGTTGGTACCAATCAATAGTATGGAGTCAATCGCCCGGATAGCACTAATTTCATTGGAGGGTAATCCTATTTGTTTAGATAGGTTTTGGATTTGAAAGTTTGAACGATCGATGCGAGCTAGGCCTCTGTTGGTAGCAGCCCAAGTATATTGTTCGGTGTGAATGATCTGTTTACAATTATTACTGAGAAGACCATTTGTTTGATCGAGCTGTTTGATGATTTGGCCATCGTGATAGACATAAATACCATGTCCTTTGGTAGCTAGCCAAAGCTGTTGATTAGGAGCTGGACAAATATCCCTTATATCTTTGTTTAGAAGTGCTTGTACCTCTTCTAATTGTTGGGTGGGGAGATGATATCTCTGTAATCCTCTAACTGTGCCTAGCCAGAGGTTATCTTCTTGCAAAAAAAGTTTGTAGGTTCTATCTCTTGTTATGCTATAACCCCTATCAAGTGAGTGGGCGCCATTGTGTTGGCCAATATAAATTTTTTCATCTGCTGTTTGAATTGCTGTCTTAATAGATCCAGGGTAAAGTTTTTTTAATTGGTTCGAATGATCCCATCGATATAAGCCATGATCAGAACAAATGAGTGTGGAGGAAGGCGTTTCGATGATATCATAAATTTGGGCCTGACCTTCTAGTTGAATATTTTTAGTGGTATTGCCGTATTGATCAATTATTCTTATGCGTGCGTTATTGAGTGCCGCCCAAGAATGCTTTTCTGTTTTTGGCGAAAGCACAGAATACTGAGAAGGCTTAGAATCGTCATTACCATATACCTGAATATCAGTATTAACCAATAAAAAAAGACCCTTTTTTCTGCTGGAAAACCATAGATTTTGATCGTGATCTTCAAAAATGGTATGCATAAAAATGCCCTCCAAATGAGTAGTAATACTGGCATTGGTTTGGGCCATATGCTGGATTTGATAAATACCATTAGAAGTACTCAGCCAAATATTTTGGTTGGCGTCTTTTAGAATATCATTAATGAAGTATTCTTCTTTCCATAGTTCAGGAATGGCTTTTCGGAAGGATAAATCTCTTTCATCAAACCACCATATTTGTTTGCCATCTGTAATTAAGTGTAGGAATTCGTTATATCTTATATTGTGTTTGGTTATTACATTTGAAAGGGGACTCCGAGTAGATAAGGGTTTTAATGCTTTTTGAGGGATAAAATTAAAAACACCTTTTTGGGAAAGAATAAGTATTTGAGCATCGTTTGTTTCGATTATTGTTTTTTTGCCAATGCTAGCGTTTTCCTGATATTCTACGAGCCTAAGATCTTTATTGTTTAATATAAAATTGTTGAAGCTCATTGTGCTCAATGATAGATAATTAGAACTAATCTGATCAAAGTCAGTGATACATTGATTAGCATCAATCTTTTTATTGATTTGGACGATACTATCATTGGTATAAACGATGGCATTGCAGTTAAGAGGGAATACCCACTTGCGATTATTACGATCCACATGCACGCCAATTACTTCTTCACCCTTTAATTTTTTGATAGGATCGGGATAAAAGTTGCGACCATCAAATTTGCATAATCCACTTTCTGTGGAGATCCAGATGAAACCTTCTTGATCTTGAGCTACATTATAAACTGTACCACTGGGTAAGCCTTCTTGAGTAGTGAATTGCCTAAAGTATAGCTGCTGTCCTTGAGCAAAGACAGGTATCAATAGGAGTGCTAAAATATGAACTGCGTAATATTTTGGTTTAGAATACAAGAATTTTTACTTTTTACTTAAGTGTTAAGTAAGATACTTTTTCGCGTGTCTCCAGTAAAATCAACTTTTGAGAATGTCTATTTGCTTTTCAAACGGGAAAAGCAAATTAAAGCTTTTTCTTTTTAAAACCTATTTTTGACCAAAAATCAATCCGCTATTTGGTTAAAAATTGGCTTATAGAAATAGACTGACCTTCTTTTGAAAAAGGTGCTTATGCAGCTTATCTTTAGAAGACTTTAGTAGGTTTAAAACTAGATAAAACGCTAAAAAAATCGTATCTTTGCCCCCATGGATATAGTAAAGGATAATCAAACAAAAAAAGCACCTACAGGCGAGTATAGTGCTAGTAATATTACGGCATTAGAGGGGCTAGAAGCAGTGAGGAAGCGCCCTGGGATGTACATTGGAAGTACAGATTCGAAAGGACTACATCATTTAGTTTGGGAGGTTATTGATAACTCCATAGATGAACATCTTGCCGGACATTGTTCTCAAATTACTACTACAATTCATACTGATAATTCTATTTCTGTACGAGATGATGGTCGTGGTATTCCAACAGGAATGCATGCCAAGCTGCAGAAGTCAGCTTTAGAAGTAGTAATGACCGTTTTGCATGCAGGTGGTAAGTTCGATAAAAATACTTATAAGGTATCAGGTGGTCTTCACGGTGTGGGGGTTTCTTGTGTGAATGCCTTATCTATTCATTTAAAAGCGGAGGTGCATCGCGAAGGAAAGGTGTTTGTACAAGAGTATAAACAAGGAAAACCTCAAGCAGATGTCGCTGTTGTTGGGGATGCAGAGGATACAGGTACAAAAGTAACTTTCGCACCTGATCCAGAAATATTTGAAGAACTTGTTTACAAGTACGAGATTTTAGCAAATCGTATGCGCGAATTGTCTTACCTAAATAAGGGCTTGCGCCTTATTTTGATTGATGAGCGCGAAGTGGTTGATGGTGAAGTAAAAAAAGAAGAGTTTTACTCTGAAGGTGGCTTGAAAGAGTTTGTTACTTACGTAGATCGTGCCAAAACGAAAATCCTTGATGAGCCGATCTATGTAGTAGGTAAAGAAGAAAATGTAGAAGTAGAAGTAGCTATGCACTACAATACTTCTTACAGCGAAACGATTTACTCTTTCGTAAATAATATTAATACGAGAGAAGGTGGTACGCACGTAAATGGTTTTAGAAGAGCCGTAAATCGTGTGTTCAAACAATACGGAGACGACAATGGAATGTTCAAGAAATTGAAGTTTGCAATTTCTGGAGAGGACTTCAGAGAAGGCCTGACTGCTATCGTTTCTGTAAAGGTTCCTGAACCACAGTTTAAAGGTCAGACCAAAGGAGAGTTGGGTAACTCTGATGTAACAGGTATTGTGTCTCGTTCAGTGGGTAAAGTCATCCAACATTTTCTTGAGGAAAACCCAAAACTAGCCAAGCGAGTTATCGACAAAGTGATTCTCGCAGCTACTGCTCGTCACGCTGCTCGTAAGGCACGTGAAATGGTACAGCGTAAGAATGTACTAACTGGGACAGGCTTACCTGGAAAACTAGCAGATTGTTCTTCTAAAGATCCTGCAGAGTCAGAAATTTTCCTAGTAGAGGGGGATTCGGCAGGTGGAACGGCGAAGCAAGGACGTGACCGTTTCTTCCAAGCGATTTTACCGCTTAGAGGTAAGATTCTAAACGTAGAAAAAGCATTAGAACATAAAATCTACGAAAACGAAGAAATCAAGAACATCTTTACTGCTCTTGGGGTATCTATTACCGAAAATGAAGATGGTGAACGTGTCTTGAACATGGAAAAACTTCGTTACCACAAGATTGTAATCATGTGTGATGCCGATGTCGATGGTAGCCACATTACAACTTTGATTTTAACTTTCTTCTTCCGTTACATGAAGCCATTAATTGAAAATGGTTATGTATACATTGCAGCACCACCGCTTTACTTAGTGAAAAAAGGTAAGCAATTTACTTACTGCTGGAATGAAGAAGAGCGTAGAACTGCAGTTGAAACTTATGCAAAAGGCGGAAATGAATCTTCTGTGAAAGTGCAGCGCTACAAGGGTCTTGGTGAGATGAATGCAGAGCAGCTTTGGGAAACCACTATGGATCCTTCTACTCGTATCTTAAACCAAGTGTCTATTGAAGATGCATTAAGCGCAGATGAGGTATTCTCGATGCTAATGGGCGATGAAGTACCACCGCGTAGGGCTTTCATCGAAGCTAATGCAAAATATGCAAATGTAGATATCTAAGATATCTGTAAGCTATATTAATAAAGAGCGACTAGTCAGCGATGGCTAGTCGCTTTTTTGTTAGTTTTTAAAAAACTTCCCTGCATGTAATATTTGTCCATTCCTATTTATAATTTGATAGGTATAAAGGCCTTTAACGAACGTACTAACATTTAAGGATAGGGTCTCTTCCTTAAACCAAGTTTGGTATGATTGCTGTGCTACTACCTGTCCTAAAGTGTTTAACACTTGAATCTGTCCATGATCGAGTAGTGGCATAAAGTCTGATCGAATATGTAGTACTTCATTAACAGGGTTAGGATAAGCAGTGAATAGATTTATATTGTCTGGTAAAGGAATGGTTTTTACATCTGTAATGACCTGAAAGTCATCACAGCCAGGCTCCAAACAGCCCATACTATCCACTCGGACGAGCCAGATATTGAGATCAACTCCCGTTACATCAGATTCAGATTCATTATTTGTCATTCCTGTAAAAACAAGACTACCGTCGTCTAACTCCACGGCATTATAAAAGAACTGATTAAAAATGAAGGTATTATTATCACAAATTTGCCGTTCCCACAATAATTCTCCTTCTGAACTGATTCTATAAATCCAACCACATTCGTCGAGTTGTTCTTCTTCGTTTTGAAAACGATAAAAACCCATCCCTACAAAGTCGCCATTGGCAGTAGGGATCATATTGGTATGCTGTTTTAATTCGTCTTCATCATAGTTGACTTCAAAATCATGATGCCATGTAAATACGCCATCAGGCGTCATGCCATATACTGCGGGAGGCGGACTGGGATAGCCTACAAAATCATTGGTGGTGGTATCTTTGTACCAACCTATTGCAGCAGTACCATCTGAAGACTGCGCAAGTGTACCATAGGCAAATTGAAAGGTTTGTACATCAAGATTAGCAGTCCATTCTATTTCCCCATCATTGGAGATTTTATTAATGAGCGGTTCTCTCAGAAAGCCTACATATTTAACATCAAAGCCCAATAGTTTATTATCGTTGGTTTTAATTAGGCTATTTCTGGCCAGTAAGCGTTGGGCATCTGACTCTGGATAAAAATGTTCTTCTATCAAATTGAAGTCCAAATCATAAAACTGTAACCATGCCTCACGATTTCCTTGTATATCAACTCGATGATATGCCACAAACTGCTCATCTAGTCGAATAAGCTTTGAGGAGACTTCATTTTCATATCCTTCCCCTATAGGCCAAGTTTGAACGACATTACCATCCAGATCAAGCTTGATTAATCTTATAATATTAATAGTGTCATTATTAGAAAATCCGTTAATATAGATATAGTTTCCATCCATTATTGCAGATTCAAGTGTGGTCATTGCTAAAGAATCATAAAACCTATGCCACTCTAGATTGCCTTCAAAATCAGTTTTAAATAAGCCAATCGCACCAGGAAGTGTATTGTTAATGACAGTAGCAGTCAATATTCTCAAACCATCATCGGACTTAAAAATATTCCATCCATTATCATTTCCTTCTGGGGCAATTAGGGCGGTACTAAAGGTTTGAGCAGAAGTAACAAAATAAAAAGAACAAGTCAACAATATAGTATATAATAGCTTCATATTGTTACGTTTTAAAAATGAAAGGAGTACGAAATATTTCCTACTCCTTTCAAAGAAGTTTGATTATTTAATGATAATTAACTTTTCTTGCCACTCTATCGTTTTGCTTGTACGAATACTTAGGAAGTAAATACCTGGCAAAAACTCATGGGTATGGATTATCCTTTGGCCTGAATCATCAAGTTGTATTTCCTTTATCAATTTTCCGTTCAAATCTCTTATTTGTAAAAACTGTGGCCTCTTCTCTTGTAAGATACTATATTCTACTGTAAATTCTCCCTTGGCAGGATTAGGGAATAAATGATATTTTTTAACTTCTGTAAGCACTGGATTTTGTTCTGGTATGGAAAGATTTGTTCCTTCCGTCATCTTGGTAGATATAGTCTAGTAAAGAAAAGGTTTCTTGGTCTTGAATACTAGGGGGAAATAAAAAAATAGGAATGTATTTAGGCTTATTATACATAGTGTGCTCTTACATAGCGATTTTACAATCGATAGTTTTAATTTCATAATTAAATGGTTAAGTTAAGTATTGATAATAGCTCATGATGAACTATTGCCAAATATTGCATTTAAAATTGGATGGTGAAAATATTAAATATAACTTAACAATTTTATTTTGATGGTATGTTGTTTGTGGACGCAGAGTTATTGGAGGTGCATAGTAATTAGAGATTTTTCAAACCATCCTGTTTTTACTAATCTTTGGATAAATTTTTTCTTACTGTTCTCATTCTTTTGCCAAAGATGTTTGGGATATTGGATGACTTGGATCGTTTCATCATCTACAGCAAGGTTTAATAAGTTCCAGCACTCCTTTTTTAGTTTTTCATCATTTTGTTGAAGGTAGGTGAGGAGCAAAGGGGTAAGCAATCCATTTGGTAAGCCGCCATTTTTGATGAGTTCTAGTCCCATTTTTACATTTTGATCATCTTCATGATGGAGCATTTGGGCAATGCGCTCGTATGCACTAGCTTCTGCTTCCAGTAAGTAGTTGCTGGTATGCTTTTGTACAAATTGGAAAAGTTGTTGCTCACTAATAATCGTAGGTTCATGATCTAGGAAATCAGCAAATCCTTTTGGACGCCTACCCACTAGTAAGTAGTTATCTTTTCCTTTTTGAATGCTTCTGCTAATACTGATATTTTTTTCTTTCAGTTTTTGTTTCCACCAAGAAATATTGGCATTGAGTTGTCCTAATACGGCAATGTGAATACCATCTTCTAACTGCAATTCATGTGCCTGTCCAAATAATAGTTTTCGACCTAAATAATAGGCTTTATTAAAACCAAGCAGCATTAAATGAAAAGTATCTTCTAATTGCCATTCAGAAGGTGTATCAGCATGATTCAATAGCTCAAAAAGTCTATTCTTTTGTTCATTACTCAATCTGTTTTCATTACTGTAAGTTTGAATTTTCTGAAAGAAGTGACGTTCATTTTTATTGAAAATACCATTGGTTTGTTCCAAGTTTTTTAGTTGAAGCAATTGCTTGGAAGGCTTTTCAATAGCATTATTGCTTAGATTGAGGGTTTGGAGTTGCTGCAATTGCTGAATCTCCTCTGGAACAGCATTGATTTGATTGCTAGAAAGATTGAGTGATTTTAACTTTGGGGCATCCAATATAGCTTTGGGAATAGTCGTCAGTTTATTTTTGGAAACATCCAATACCACAATTTCTGGAGGTAAAGCTGCAATAGATGAAATCTGATTCGCTTTTAGGTATAACTCATAAATTTTTGAAAGCTGTGTGATCCCTTTTGGGATGGATGGAATATCATTTTCACTCAAATCTAAAGTCTTCAATCGCAGACAATGATTAATCATCTCTGGATAACGGCTTAATTTGTTTTTGCGTAAGCTTAGCTGTGCCAGCCAAGGCCATGGAATGGTACCTCTTTTTGGCTTTGGCAAATGTGTGATTTTATTAAAATCCAATTCTAATATCCGCAACATAGGACATTCCCATAAACTAGAGGGGATTTCTTTGATTCGATTTTTGGCTAATCGAAGAATGCGCAAATGCTGCAATTGCCCAATATCTTCAGGCAGTTTGGCTAATCGGTTTTTATTGGCTTCTAATTTTTCAAGTTTGTTGAGTTGACTAATACTTTTTGGAAGCCTTGTGATAGAATTATTATTAAGGTATAATTCTCTTAACTCCTGCATTTGATGAATATTGGAAGGCAATTTTTTGAGGAAGTTACCTTCTATGTTCATCTTTCGTAGCTTTTTGAGTACGGGTAATTCTTCTAATGCATTTTGTTGGAGTTGTAGGTTTTCTAATTTGGGCATGGAAAGCTGAGGTAAACTTTGCAATGCATTATGACTGAGGTCCAATTTTTTTAAAGTATAGGTGGCGAGTTTTTGAGGATGCTTTTTAAGTTTATTATTAGATAGATTCAGCTCTTCAAGCTGTGGTAAAAAGCCAATTTCTTCAGGAATAGTGGTGATTTGGTTAAAGCTGAGATCGAGTTTTTTTAGCTTATTGAGTTTGAATATTGCTTTAGGAATTTCCTTTAAAGCTTGATGATTTAGAAAAAGCTCTTCTACGGATGGATTATTGACAGCATCTTGTAAGCGGTAGACTCGCTTCATAGTTTAAAGTAGATAGATTTAAGGTAAGCCCCCTCTGGAAAACCAATTGGATGATCCACATCGTGGGTGCTTCGCTCTAGTTCTCTGTAGGAACGTCCAGATTGCTTCAATTCTTGCGTCATCAGTTCAAAAAAGTCTTCTGCTTTCACTCTACTCGAACAAGATGCGAGAAGCAAAATACCGTTTTGCTCTACCAGCTGGATGGCTAATTTGGCTAATCGACTATAACTATGTAAAGCACCTGAAATCTCTTTTTCGCTTTTAGCGAAAGAAGGCGGATCAACCACAATTAGCCCAAATTTTTTCCCTTGATGAATAAGCGACTCCATACCTTCAAAAGCATCTACTGCAAGTGTTTGATGGCGTGCTTCCGCAAAATTTAAGGCCATATTTTTCTTGGCCATTTCCAATGCCTGCTTGCTGATATCCAGGCTGATAACCTGTTTTGCATTTCCCGAAAGGGCATGAACAGAAAAACCACCTGCATAGGCGAAAATGTCTAGTACTTTTTTCCCTTTTGCTAATTCACCAACCCTTTTTCGATTATGACGATGATCGAGGAAATAACCTGTTTTATGACCACTAATCACATTTGCTGAAAAGCGCAAACCATGCTCTCTGAAGATAACTTCTGGCGAATCCAATTGCCCGAAGATCAGCTGCCCATCTTCCAAATCATGCAAGTGCTGAGGGCGCTGCTGCAAATTACGACTGAGACGTAGCACTGCTGTGTTGCACTGACTTTGTGCTAAGAGCAGAGGAAGCATTATTTTTAGATAAGGTAACCATGCAAAGGAATAGATTTTTACGACTAATACATGTGCATAAACATCGGCCACAAAACCCGGCAAACCATCATTTTCGCCGTAAATAAAGCGGTAACTATTGGTATCTGTTTCTAATAAAGAGGAACGTTTGGCGAAAGCCTCCACAATTCGTTCTCTAAACCAATCCTCATTGATGGGTGCAGGTTTTTTGCTAAGCACTTTGATACGAATAGGCGAAAATGGATCGTATAATCCAATGGCTAAAAATTTATTCTTCTTTTGATCATAAATGATGGCCAAATCACCGGCTTCTCCTTCCTTGCTGAGTTTAACAATGCCCGTTTCAAACACCCACGGGTGTTCTTTACGCACCATGCGTTCAGCAGCTGTTTTGAGTTTTACTGCTAATCTTTGAGGTGTTATTTCAGGTAATTCAATCATATCTTTTCGTCAATGCGGATGCCCATTTGCTGCATTAAAATGGTAGCATTAAAACTCTCACTAACACCCTTTTTTAATTTATAATCAAAATGTAATTGTCCATCTTGAATTTCAACTTCTATCCTCAAATTCTCTAAAGCACCACCATATTGTGCTTCTAATTCGCCCAATTCAAGATCATGCGTTGCAATAATTCCAGCCCCTTTATGCTCGATAAGCTGTTTAATCAATGCTTTTGAACCAGTATGGCGATCTCGCGAATTGGTACCTTTTAATATCTCATCCAGCAAGAAGAAAATATTTGCCCCTTGCTCTACAGCTTCAATGATAAATTTCAATCGCTTCAATTCTGCAAAGAAGGAAGAGGTATTTTCATGCAAGGCATCCTGGGTACGCATACTAGTGTACACCTGCAGTACAGGCAATTCAAGACGTTTGGCGCAAACTGGAGCCCCTGCCAATGCTAGAACGATGTTCAATCCAACCGTTCGGAGGAAGGTACTTTTCCCTGCCATATTCGACCCTGTAATCAACTTGATATGGCCACTAGTTGGGATATTCACATCATTACAAATCCGCTTCTTCGGAGAAATCAGTGGATGACCCAATTCATTGGCATGAAAATGCGGGTAATCGCCTACTTCTGGGAAGGTCCAATCTGGATTGTTATATAAAATCGTACTTAGACTAATCAAAGCTTCTAACTCTGCTAATGCTTCAAACCATTTAGGAAGGTGTGCTTTTTGCTCCGTTTTCCACAGCTCTAATCTATACACCCATTGCAAATCCCAAAGCACAGTGATGTTGAATAGAGCAGCAAAAGCATTATAACGCATGTTTAATTGCCCGATGATATAAGACAAACGGGCAATGCTCTTGGATGCAGAATGATCCTGATGTGCAAAAGCCTGATGAATCTGCTTTAATTTTTCACTTTCAAAGGTTTCGGGCTCTACATGAGCGATCAACTTGGCGTAAAAGGCTAAGGTTTTTTCTGCATGTGTGGTGCGCAGGTGTGTTTTATTGACACGTTCTACAGTTTTACGCATTATCCATCCTGGAAGTAGTAAAAATAACAGAGAAAGTTCCCAAGGTTGTACATATATAAACATCAACGCCGCCCCTAGCATCCAAACTGGAACAAAATAGAGCATGGCTTTATAAAAGGCACTATTGCTCACATAAGGCTCATCTTCTAACCACTTTTTTAGCAAATCAATGTGCTTCAGCTCATCTTGTGTCTGTAGGCCAAATGCTTGGAAATGTTGGCGCCAATCTAGTTTTTCAGAAAGCTCTTTAACTGCTTTTTGTCTAGCTTTTATTTCTTCTATCGTTGCGGTTTGACCTAAATATCTTGCTAGCCTTTGACTGCCAATAGCCGTTGAGGTACGATTACAAAATTGGAAAAAAGAGTGATCGCCATAAATATCTAAATCGAAAGAATAAGGATGTTCAGGATTGGTAAATAGTTCTCCTGATCCAAACTGCATCGTTTCGTAATCTAAGGCAGATAACTCATAATCATTGATATTCGCTAGATTACTGTGGTGGACTTCCGCTTCTTTGATTTTCATGTGCCATAACATAAAGCGGTAAAAAGCAATCAGGAAAACGATCGTATAGCCAATCGCAATTTGCCAATATTCTGCAAAGAGATAAATACCTAAACCAATAGCGGCAAAAAAAGTAAGCAATCGAATGATAGAATAATAATTATACTTTTTTTGCAGGGCTGCTGCTGTAGCTGCAAAAGATGTCTTCCTATTTGTATAAATCTGAATTAGTTGTTCCATTAATCTTGTAAATATACGCGTCTGACCCTTCCAGAGATACTCGGTAATATTTCGTAAGGAATGGTTTGTAATGCTTCTGCCAGTTTAGTTACTGGCAAAGATTCGCCAAAGATAAGCACTGAATCGCCAATTTGCACATCTGGGATATGACTTACATCAATCATGCTCATATCCATACAAATATTGCCAATAGTTGGTGCGAGTTGACCCCGAATCAAAACCTTAAATCGGCCGTTGCCAGCTGCTCGCCACAAACCATCAGCATAACCAATACTAATCGTGGCAATCGTTTTGTCTTCATTGGCCTTACCTCTTCGGCCATAACCAACAGTTTCGCCTTTCGGCAAATGCTTTACTTGCGAGACACTTGCTTTCAGACTAAGTACCGTTTGCAGTTTTGCTTGCATCTCCTCCGACTCTCCTATACCATATAAGCCTATTCCCAAACGTACCATATCCATTTGAAAGGCACTAAATCGACTGATGCCGCTAGAATTTAGAATATGTCGGAGTGGCTGATAGGTGATCGATGCACACAAGCGATCATAAATTTGCTGGAAGGTTTCAATTTGCTGTACAGAGAATGTGTCGTGCTCAGCCGCTTCACTTGCTGCTAAATGGCTAAAAATACTTTTTATATGAAAATGTGGGTATTGACTAAGTGCATCTTGAAGAGTATCGAGTTCTTCTTCCTCAAAACCCAATCGATGCATCCCTGTATCTATTTTTAAATGAATGGGGAAGCTTTCTAGATGCTTCGTAGCAATACCAAATTGATGTAAAAGAGGAATGTTATAGACTTCTGGTTCCAATTGATAACGAATCATGGCATCAATCACTGCTTCTTCTGGGTTGAGCACAAGAATAGGAAGTTGAATGCCTTCTTGTCGTAGTTCAATACCTTCATCTGCATAGGCTACAGCTAAATAATCTACACCATCTTGTTCTAAAAGTTTAGCTACTTCCAAGGCACCGCTGCCATAGGCTGCTGCTTTAACCATCACCATCACTCTAGTGCTTGGCTTTAGCATTTTTCGATACTGTGCTAGGTTATGTCGTAAGGCTTGAAGCCTTACTTCTAATACCGTAAGATGATTTCTCTTAGATAATCGAGCGGCTAATTGTTCAAATCCAAACTTACGTGCACCCTTGACCAAAATGGTATGCTGAAACCAATCGAAATCATTGATTTGTTTTAATAAATCGTTTGTAGTTTTGAAGAAAGCAGTTTGTAGACCTCTCGGAAGAAAAGCTTGAATAATCGGGATGGCTGTTCCTACACCAATGACTTGCTGAATATCTTTTTGAATGATCAATTGAGCGACCTGCTGATACAAATCTGATTGCTCTAATCCTGATTCAAGAATATCAGAAAGGATGAGGACTCGCTTTTCACTTGGGCTTCTTTGCACTAGCAAATTCAGCGCAATCATGAAAGACTGCATATCGTTATTATAACTATCATTAATTATAGAACAATCCTTAACCCCTTCTTTGATTTCTAGACGCATGGAAATTTGTTCTAACTGCTGAAATCCATTTAGCGGAAGCTTTAGATATATTAAGCAAGCAATACAATGCATGATATTTTCGATGGAGGCATCATCCTTGAAAGGAATGTTTAACGCTATACTTTCTGCTTTATACTGAATCAATAGGGTAGAAGAAGAGTAGCCATATTGAACTGATTGGAGCCAAATATCTGCGCCAGTTTCTTTTGACCACGTAAAGCTTGGTAACTTTTTTTGTTCAATGGCAGCTTGGATCAAAGGATAATCTTTACAATAAATTAGGCATTCTACATTTTGAAAAAGCTGTAGCTTTTCTTCTACTTTTTCATGCCTTTCGGCAAATCCTTCATCATGTGCAGAGCCAATATTGGTGAAAATACCGATACTAGCTTGGATGATATTTTGAAGTGCTTGCATTTCTCCCTTACGGGAAATACCGGCTTCGAATATACCTAGTGTATGATTGTTTTCAATCTTTAAAACGGAAAGCGGTACACCCACTTGCGAGTTAAAGCTTCGCGGACTTCTAACCACTGAAAAGTGATCTTTTAATAATTGCCACAACCACTCTTTGACAATGGTTTTGCCATTACTGCCTGTTATTCCAATGATGGGAAAGGTAAAACGCTGCCTATGAGATTGCGCTAGGTTTTGAAGTGCTTTTGTCGTATTATCTACGATAAGGAAATGTCCTTCTGGAAAATTTTCTAAGTATGCTTGTTGCTGGGGTTGATGTGTAACAAATACACGCAATCCTGCCTGATAACAAGCAGCGATAAACTGGTGTCCATCGAAGTGAGGGCCTTCCAATGCAAAAAATACACTTTCCGGAGGATGTATCATTTGACGGCTATCTGTCAATACATATTGAATGGCAACAGCCTGTGCCATTGCACCTTTTAGGTGCTTGGCATTTAAAATCGAAGAAAGACTTTCAGCAGAATACTGCATATATATAGACTCTATAGGTCAAAGCCAATGTCGCGACGGTAATTCTTTCCTTCAAAATCGATTACAGTAGCATTTTGGTTAGAAATCGCCAAGGCCTCTTTGAAGGTTTTACCGTAAGAAGTAATGGCAATTACACGACCGCCATTTGTAATAACTTGCCCTTCTGATAATGTTGTGCCAGCTTGAAATACCAAGCTATCTTTTACATTTTCGATACCCGTAATGACTTTTCCTTTTTCATATTTTCCAGGATAACCACCAGATACTAAAATCACTGCGGCGGCTGCACGTTCATCCAATTCGATCTGATGTTGGTCTAAGGTACCTTCACTCATGGATTTCATCAAAGCAACTAAATCATTATTTAGTCTAGGGAAAACCACTTCAGTTTCAGGGTCACCCATTCGGCAGTTGTACTCTATCACGTAGGGGTTATTATCCACATTGATCAATCCAAAGAATATAAAACCTTTATAAACGAGGCCTCTTTTTTGGATACCATCAATCGTTGGTTGGATAATCTGAGTTTTTACTTTGTCCATCAGAGTATCATCCACAAAGCTAACTGGAGAGATGGATCCCATTCCACCTGTATTTAAACCCGTATCTCCCTCACCAATTCTTTTATAATCCTTTGCAACTGGAAGTAATTGCCAATCTTTTCCATCCGTCAATACAAAAACAGAAAACTCAATACCGCTCAAAAATTGCTCAATTACTACTTTGCTACTAGCATCACCAAATTTTCCATCGAGCATAGCTTTTAGCTCTGTTTTAGCTTCTTCTTTATCCTCTAAAATCAAAACGCCCTTCCCGGCTGCTAAGCCATCTGCTTTAAGTACAATAGGAGGTGTCTGCGCATCAATATATGCCAGACCATCTGCTAAGTTTTCGGCTGTAAACTCACCATAAGCAGCTGTCGGAATATCTTGCTCTTTCATGAAAGCTTTCGCAAAAGCTTTAGAACCTTCTAATTGGGATGCCTCTTTAGAAGGCCCAACGACTTGAACATGCTTTAGGGACTCATCTGCCTGAAAAAAATCATAAATCCCTTCCACTAAGGGAGCCTCAGGGCCTACCACTAAGATGTTTACCTGATTAGATAAAACAGCCTCTTTTACTGCTTCAAAATCTAATGGGTTGATAGCTAGATTGGTACCGTATTGTTGTGTCCCTGCATTTCCTGGCGCGATAAATAGCTGATCACACAAAGAACTTTGTGTCATCTTCCATGCAAATGTACTTTCTCTTCCGCCACTTCCTAATAATAAAATGTTCATAATCGTTCAATCAAGGATTTTAAATTTGCGAGCAAAGGTACAAAGGTGTTAGCAATTTTTGATCTTCTTATTTGAAATAGCACACTAAAAGGACTAGCAAGCTTGTCTTGATCTTAGCGATTTAAGCTTTTTGTCGGTTGATCATAGTTAAAACGACATGCACAGTTAGTCTAATCTGGAAGTAAGCATACAGCCACCTCAAAAGAGTAAGTAGCTGATGATTCGAATATTATGTGCGATTTTTGAGTTGACTTAGTAAATGATTATGCCATTTTTGGAGACTCATTACTTATTTCTGATTTCCCCAAAAATTGTCTATTACTATAATCTAGTTTTTGTACCTTCGTAACTTATTTGAAAAAACTACAAGCGATCTCCATTTTTTGAATGATTTTGTTAGTACGTAGCAAAATATATTGCAGTTCAGAGCGTTAAAATATGATTACATACCTAAAGGGAGAGATAACCTTTAAAACACCCACCTACGTCGTGGTAGAAGTTGCGGGGGTTGGATATCGTGTAAATATCAGTTTATTTACATATTCCGAGATTGATAAGTTAGAGAAGGTAAAGATTCTCACCTATCTACATATTAAAGAAGACAGTCATACGCTTTATGGGTTTTCTCAAGAAAGTGAGAGGAGTTTGTTCAAACACTTAATCTCTGTATCAGGTGTTGGTCCAAGTACTGCTCAAATTTGCTTATCCAGCTTAAATCCGGATGAGATTAGAGCAGCTATTGTGGGTGAAGATGTAAATGCTTTCAAAAGAGTGAAAGGGATTGGCCCCAAAACAGCAAAAAGGATCATTTTAGATCTAAAAGATAAAATCTTGAAAGAATCAGGCGATCAACCATTAACAATTCTTCCTGCAGACAATACTGTGCGGGATGAGGCGTTATCTGCCTTGGTTGCTCTTGGTTTTAATAGGGTTCAAGTACAAAAGGTATTAAATAAATTATTGAAAGAGCATCCTAATATTAAAGGAGTTGAGGAATTAATCAAATTAGCGCTAAAGCAAATGGCCTAATGGTATTTGTTATTAGTTGATAGTTAATAGCCTTATGTTGAAATAATAACTAACAAACCAACAACTATTAACTAATAACCAATAACTGTTAAAGTTCCTCCTCTATGTAAAATAGCTTTATTATCCTCGTTTTAGGGATAAACACAAGGCTCTGATGTGATGAGCAAGTTTAAATGATTCGAAAGAATCCCATGTTTATAGTTATGAGTAGATTACTTTTAGTCATTGGTTTGGCATCTTTTATTGCTTCTTTTTCGGCCTTTGCCACTGGTTTAAACACCAATTTAGAAGATCCTTACAGCAGCAGTATAGTTTCGGCGCCAACCGATACCATCCCCGATATCAAAGATAGATATGGTGATCATGTGAATGATCCTAATCAAAATCCTTTTGATTTAAAAGATCCTTCCTCGATTGAAAAAACAATCGATTATGATCCCATTTCAGGAAATTATATCATCAATGAGAAAATTGGTGATTTCGATTTCAGACCAACTTCTTATATGTCCTTCGACGAGTATTTAGAATGGCGAAAAAAGAAAGAAGAAAGAGATTATTTCAATCGATTGGCTGGCATTAATCCCGATGGGGAAAATCCGGATGATCTAGATCCTATTGCCAAGTTTGATGTCGAAAGTACACTCCTAGATCGACTTTTTGGAGGAACTACCGTCGATATCCGACCACAGGGTAATATTGATCTGACCTTCGGGGTAGATTTCCAACGGGTAGAAAATCCTATCCTTACGGAAAGACAAAGAACACAAGGTGGTTTTGATTTCGACATGAATATCCAAATGAATGTTACTGGTAAAATTGGAGAAAAATTAAATCTAACGACCAATTACAATACCAATGCTACCTTCGATTTTGATAATCAAATTAAGTTAGATTATAATAGCGATCTGTTTAGTGAAGACGAGATTATCAAAAAAATTGAAGCAGGTAATGTTAGCCTACCACTGCGAGGAACCTTGATACAAGGAGCTCAAAGTTTGTTTGGTATTAAAACAGAGCTTCAATTTGGCCATCTTCGATTAACTGCAATTGCCTCTCAGCAACGATCCCAAAGAGAAAACCTGCAAATCCAAGGCGGTGCGCAAGTTCAAGAGTTTGAGGTCCGTGCTGATGAATATGATGAAAATCGCCACTTCTTCCTTTCCCATTATAATAGAGATGCTTTCGAAGGCGCACTAACCAATTTACCTCAGATCAAGTCGCTTTTCCGAATTGAAAACCTAGAGGTTTGGATTACCAATGACCGTAATGAGGTCGAAAATGTGCGCGATATTGTTGCCATTGCCGATTTAGGAGAGCCTGAATTTAGAAACTTTACAAGTGTCAATACTGATTCATTGGGTACTCCAAAATATCGCGAAATTTGTGATGGACGTCCACTTCCTGATAATGGTGCAAATGGACTGTATGAAAAGTTGATTAATACACCTAATATCCGTGAAATTGACCAAACAGTTTCAACTTTACAATCAAGCCAGTTTGGTTATACCCAAGCTAAAGATTTTGAAAAAGTATCGGCCAGAAAGCTTACTCAAAACGAATATACTTTCAACCCAGATTTAGGTTTTATTTCTTTGAATATTAATGTACGTCCTGATCAGGTACTAGGGGTCTCTTTCCAGTATACTTACAATGGACAAACCTTTAAAGTAGGTGAATTAGCCAATAATGTGGAAGGTACTTCTGTAGACACTACTTTGAAAGTACTTTTCGTAAAGATGTTGAAAAGTACCACCCAAAGAACGGATGTTTCTACTTGGGACCTGATGATGAAAAATGTTTATTCCATCGGCGCATTCCAAGTTAATCAAGAAGACTTCAAGCTGGATATCTTTTACGAAGATCCAGGAAAAGGAGATAAGCGATTTTTACCTACTTCAAGCCGAGCGGGTGAGCCGTTATTACGCTTATTTAACTTAGATATACTCAACGTCCAAGGGGATCCCCAACCCGATGGGGTCTTTGACTTCGTACCCGGGGTGACGATTAATCCCCGGAATGGTCGAATTATGTTCCCCGTACTTGAGCCATTTGGACGATCCCTCCAAGCTTCTTTAGAAAGGGATGGGCCAGATCAAGAAGCGGTTGATGAATACGTATTTGAGGAACTTTACACCAAAACTATATTTCAGGCTCAAGAAATAGCGGAGGACAATCGATTTGTCATTCGAGGGCAATATAAGTCTAGTGTTTCTAATGAAATATCTCTAGGTGCCTTTAATATCCCACCAGGATCAGTGAATGTTTCTGCTGGGGGCCAGATATTAAGAGAAGGAACAGACTATGAAGTAGACTACAATATTGGTCGAGTTCGAATACTCAATGATGCCATCTTGGAATCAGGTGTCCCCGTAAATGTATCCTTTGAAGATAATACCCTATTTGGTTTTCAAACCAAAACTATGTTAGGCTTACGTGCGGATTATTCCGCCAGCGATAACTTTAATATTGGGGCAACTTTTCTTCAACTCTTTGAGCGGCCATTTACTCAAAAGGTAAATATTGGAGATGATCCAATCAATAACAGAATTTATGGCCTTGATATGAATATTAGCCAAGATGCCCCTTGGCTGACTCGTGCAGTAGATGCCATTCCACTCATCTCTACGGATCAACCCTCTAGTATTGCCTTTACGGCAGAAACAGCTATTCTGCAACCTGGGCACTCGCGTGCCATTAATCAAAATAGTCGTGATCGAGGAGGCGTCGTTTATGTTGATGATTTTGAAGGTAGTAATAGTAGTTTTGATTTGAGACAACCTTCTACTAATTGGTTCTTAGCATCTGTTCCCCAAAATGAAGGGAATGCTGATGATCCATCATTCCCAGAAGCACAATTAGTTAATGATATTCGAAGTGGTGTAAACCGTGCAAGATTAAATTGGTATCGAATTGATCCAAGTGCACGTAGTACAGATGCTGGAGATAATGACAACCCCTACACAAGCCGAGTGGAGCAGCAGGAAGTATTCCCTAACCTCCAGCTTACTCCTGATCAGCTACCAAATATCCAGACCTTGGACCTGGCATTCCATCCAAATGAGCGGGGACCGTATAACTTTGATATTCCTAATGGCTATGCTGGTTATTCGTCAGGTACGAGCTTTATAGGTGACTCCATGGTCTTAAATGATCCAGAAACTCGTTGGGGTGGAATCATGCGGGCTTTGAATACCAACGACTTTCAAACGGCAAATATCGAATTCTTAGAGTTTTGGATGCTATCACCATTTTTAAATGAAGATGATCCCTTACTTCCTGCCGATAATATAGAAGAAAAACAAGGCAAGTTTTATATCAACTTAGGTAATATATCTGAGGATATCTTACGAGATTCTCGTAAGTTCTTTGAAAATGGACTGCCTGCACAGGCAAATCCTAATAGACGTGTCGACACTACATCATGGTCGATTGTTCCAACAGGCCAGCAGATTACTCGTGCATTCGATAATGATCCAGGTGCCCGAGAAGTACAGGATGTTGGTTTGGATGGTATGGATAATGAAACGGAAAGAACAGAGTTCGTCGACTTCTTAAATGCGGTAAGGGTAGAAAATCCAAATGCTGCAGATAAGCTAGAATTGGACCCAGCTGGTGATGATTTTCGATATTTTAGAGATCCTAATTTTGGAGATAATGATGGTGTACTTAAACGTTATCGTCAATTCAATAATCCACAAGGTAACTCTCAGGCTAATGATAATAATAATACTCGTCAGACGAGTACAAACATACCGGATGCAGAGGATTTAAACCGAGATAATACGCTAAATGAAACGGAATCTTATTTCCAATATGAAATTCCTCTCTATTATGATCCTAGCAACCCTCGAGAAATCCTTCAAGATTCCGCTAAGTTTATTACAGATCGTAGGGTAAGTAGCGACGGTGAGCGTATTTGGTATCGTTTCCGTATTCCTTTAACCGGAGATGATAAAAAGGCCATTGGTGGAATTCAGGATTTCCGATCTATTCGCTTTATCCGAATGTTTATGCAAGGATTCCGGGATGAAACGGTATTGCGCTTTGCTCGTTTAGAATTAGTGCGTAATCAATGGCGTAGGTATACTCGGGAATTAGTTGAAGGAGAAGGATGTATCAATGATAACGGTGGATTCTCTTCCACACTGGATGTAGATGCCGTAAATATTGAAGAGAATAGTGGCCGTTTCCCATTCAACTATGTACTTCCTGAAGGTATCCAAAGAGAGCAATCTGTAGGGGTATTTAACGCTTTACAAAATGAGCAATCGCTTTCGCTAAAGGTCAATGATCTTTGTAAAGGAGCTAACAGAACTGTCTTCAAAAATGTAAATATAGACATGCGTGTATATAAACGTTTAAAAATGTTTGTACACGCAGAAAGTCTTGAAAATATGGATATCCCTGATGGTGATGTCAGTATTTTCGTTCGTCTAGGGAGTGATGTAAGAGAAAATTATTATGAATATGAGATTCCTCTGACCATGTCAGATGAAGATAACTTAAATAATGATCCAAACTCCTCCGAATATAAACAAGAAGTCTGGCGACCAGAGAATGAATTTGATTTCCCTCTAGACTCTCTGGTTTTGCTTAAGCGAGAGCGAAATAAAGAAGATTTCTCATTAGGAGAGGAGTTCATTAGGGTACTAGGCGACCCAAATGATAGGATGGCGCATACTATTCGAATAAAGGGTAATCCGAATATTGGATTCGTGAAAATTGCAATGATTGGGATCCGTCACCGTGAAGACTACAGCATGTCCGAGACGCACGATGTGGAGATTTGGGCCAATGAGTTGCGTTTGACTGGTCTTGATGAACGTGGAGGTTGGGCAGCAACGGCTCGTATGGATATGCAATTGGCTGATTTTGGTAATCTTACCTTCGCGGGCAACTATAGTAGTATTGGTTTTGGTGCGCTAGATCAAAAAGTAGCAGAACGTAGCCGAGAGAATGTATATGGCTTTGACGTAGCAGGTAATTTAGAACTTGGCAAATTCTTCCCTGAAGACTGGGGCCTACGATTTCCATTTTATGCACAATATTCTCAGACCGTTCGTTCACCAGAGTTTGATCCCTATGATTTAGATGTCAAACTAGAAGACAAAATTAATGATTCTGATCCATCAAAGCGCGACTCTATCCGAGCCCAAGCGCAAGAGGTCCAAACTATACGAAGTTATAACTTTACTAATGTTCGTAAAGAACGAAAAGGAGGAGGTAGTTCCAAACCATGGAATATTGAAAACTTCAGTGTAAACTATGGTTATCAAGAAATAGAACGCTCGGATCCGATTATTGAATTGGATAGGCAAGAGCGATATAGCGGTGGTTTAGATTATAACTTTACCCGTAAGGTAAAATATATAGAGCCCTTCAAGAATCTCTTTGAGAATGATAAGTATACTAAGTTAATCTCTGACTTTAACTTTAATCCATTACCAAACTCCTTTAGCTTTAGTACGGTGCTCGATCGTCGATTTGCGCGAACAAGTTATCGTTTTACAGGTCTGGAAGAACGTTTTAATACCTTCTTTAATAAGAGTTTTACATGGGGACGTGATTATAATCTGCAGTGGGATTTAACGCGTACACTAAAAGTTTCATTCAATGCAAACAATGCATCTGTGATTGATGAACCGGACGAGGTTAAAATGTTGGAAGATCCTACTATTACAAATATCGAGCAGTTTAGAAGTGATAGCATATGGACAAATATTAGAAATCTAGGGCGTACCAAAAACTATCGCCATAATATTAATGTGAGTTATAATGTTCCATTGAAAAATATTCCTTTCATTGGCGAGCTGATGACACTGAAGGCTCAGTATCAAGGTAGTTATAATTGGACCGCAGCAGCCTTAAATACAGATAGTTTAGGAAATATCATTCAAAACTCTCAGAATCGTCAGGTAAATCTAGACTTGAACTTCGAAAAGTTATACAACTCTATTCCTTATATCAAGGACATCAATAGGGGTGGTAAGAAACGAAGAGATGCTAGAAGGCAAAGAAATAGTCGAAATCAAAAAGACAATAAAGAAAAAGAAGAAGAGGCAGATGATGGCAAAAAGAAGAAAAAGAAACGAAGTGGGCCAAGTGCTATCGAACGGGCTTTAATTCGCCCATTACTACTAGTGCGTAGGGCGCGATTTAATTATTCGGAGCAGTTTCGAACGTCTGTTCCAGGCTTTATGCCAGAGGCAAAGCTTTTAGGGCAGAACACAAGTTTCTCCGCTCCTGGATGGGGCTTCGTAGCAGGCTTACAACCTAGAATTAGAGAGCTATCAGAAAGTGAGTATGGCTCAAGCCGCGATTGGTTGTATCAGTCGGCTCAAGATGGATACATTACACAAAATGTATTCCTCAACCAAGAGGTAATTCAAGATTATACACAGAATTATGATATAAAAGTTACCCTAGAGCCATTCAAAGATTTCAGGATTGATCTGGAGGCCAATCGTTCGTTTACCGAAAACCATACGCAATACTTCAAAATTTTGGACAAAGAAAATATTGCAGGACCAGGCGAGCCACTACCCTTTGAACATGCTATCCCAAAAAATGTAGGTTCAATGACGGTTTCTTACAATGGACTGTCTACTTTCTTTGACAGTGGTATTGCTTTATGGACACAAGGCCCACAGCAACAAGAAAATATTAGAACATTGTTCCAGCAATTTGAATCGAATCGTGTGGCGATTTCACAACGTATAGGTACTGGACAGCATGAGAATACGGACTTAGCAGAGCTCGGGTACACAGAAGGATATGGACGCGTTCAGCAAGATGTATTAATTCCTGCCTTTATTGCAGCTTATAGCGGTCAAGACGCATCTAATGTAGATTTGAATTTATTTGATATTTTACCAAAAGTCAATTGGCGATTGACCTACAATGGTCTGTCTAAATTAGATTTTTTCAAAGAAATTTTCCAGAACTTTAACCTGACTCACGGTTACAAATCGACCCTTACGGTAAATACATTTAATACTGGGCTCGATTTCTTGAGGTCAAACCAGGATCCAGAGTTTGGCTCGATCAATCCGGAAAATGGGAACTTCTACGCACGTTTAGAAATACCTGAAGTAGGCATTGCAGAATCTTTCTCTCCTCTAATTGCAGTGGATGCACAGATGAAGAATGGTATGTCTTTTAATGTAGATTACAAGAAATCAAGGATACTTGGGATGAGTTTCATCAATAATCAGTTGAACGAGTCGCAATCGGAAGAGCTGGTATTAGGCTTTGGCTATCTACTTAGAGATGTTGAATTTGGTTTCTTAAAAGGTAAGAAGAATAAAAAACGCAAAAAGGATGAAGAGGAGCAAAAACGACAAAATCAGAATCAAAGGAATAATCGAAGAGGAGGTGGTAATCAGCTTCAAGGGCGTGATCTAGACATCAACTTTAGTTTCTCACTTCGTGATGATGTAACCTTTGCTCATCGTTTGGATGAAGGGGTGATTGAGCCAACTAGGGGTACCTACTCATTGAGTATTTCTCCCTCTGCAGAATACAAGATTAATAAGAGTCTTTCTTTACGCTTATTCTTTGATTATAGAAGAAATGTTCCAAAAACATCTGCCGGTTTCCCTCGTACGGACACTTCGGGTGGGGTAGTCGTTCGATTTCAGTTGAACTAGCATAAAAATCGCAATATATAAGCCTTCCTGCTTGCAGGAGGGCTTTTTTTGTCTAAAATTTTAACATATTGGCCAGCCGTACTTGCTTTTTAGCAATACAAATTATAAATAGTCGTTTTAACAATAGGTAAGTTTTTGCTTTTGTCTTTCTTTTCGATACATTTAAGAAGCCGGTTAAATGTTTGTTAAAGTAAAGACTGGTGCGACTTGATTAGCTAACTTTGTTTGCTATGGTACGTTTTTAAAGTACAAAGAATAACCGCTAAAAATTAAATTTCCTAGATGAATCAAAAGGTAATCGGTATCATTATTGGCTTAATGAGTATTGCAGTCATCGGTTTAGTATGGCTACAAATGGACCTTATTCATACCTCAATGAGAGAAAATGAGGTGAAATTTAATGACAATGTAAAGAAAGCCCTGCGTGAAGTAGCCGAAAGGTTAGAGCGAGAAGAAAGGATTAGGGCTGAAAATGCAGTAACTAATGGGTATACCCAAAATCGTTATACTTTTATTAGATCAGGCAGTTTCAAGTCTATTGGTACTTTAAATGGCAACTATACTGAAATGGATCCTCTGATTATCTCCAAGGGAAATGGAAATTCTCAGTTTATGGGGATCTCTAGCCAAACGATTTTTAACTTAAAAGGAGTCAGTTATATTCCATTGGAAGAGCGGATCAATCCAGAACAACTCAATACCATTATTAATGAAGCTTTAGTGAATAACAATATTATGGCAAAGCCAGAATATGGGGTCTATTCTACTAAAAAGAAAAACTTTGTTATTGTAAATGAGCACTTTGTGTATAATGAGGATGAAGAATCTGCCTACTCCTTCAAGAATATTGCAAATACAGACCATAGGGTTTATTTGTTTGGAAACGAACTGCCCTCGCCAGGGCAATTAATGGTATATTTTCCTGAAAAAAGTAAAGTCGTATGGAGTTCTCTGTGGCTTAATTTACTAGGTACCATCTTATTTGCGGGTATTATCTTATCAAGTTTTGCATATACGATTGTAGTGATCTTTAGGCAAAAGAAACTGGGCGAGATGAAAAATGATTTCATCAATAATATGACGCATGAGTTTAAGACGCCAATTGCAACGATCTCTCTGGCAGCTGATTCAATCACTAGTCCAATAATTGCAGGCAAACCAGATAAAGTTTCGCGTTTTGCAGGTATTATAAAACAAGAGAACAAACGCATGAATAGCCAAGTGGAGAAGGTACTTCAAATGGCTTTAATTGATAAAAGAGATTTCTCCCTGAAGTTGACGGAGGTCAATTTGCATGATGTTGTTGCGAGCGCTGTAGAAAATATCAGCCTGCAAGTAGAGAAAAAAGAGGGTCTAGTCTCCGCAGACATACAAGCAACAAATCCTATTGTCGAGGGGGATGTGACACATATATCTAATGTTATTAATAACTTATTAGATAATGCTAATAAATATTCGCCGGATAAGCCTGAAATCTTGGTCAGCACTAGGAATGTCGGAAGCGGGGTAGAAGTAATTGTGAAGGATAGAGGGATCGGCATGAGTAAGGAGGCAAGAAAACATATTTTTGATAAATTTTACCGAGTTCATACAGGTAATTTACATGATGTAAAAGGATTTGGACTTGGACTGAGTTATGTAAAAGCAATTATGACTGCTCATAAAGGACAGATTGATGTGAAAAGTGAGTTGGGAAAAGGAAGTAGCTTTATTTTACATTTCCCTTTCAGAGTTGATTTGTCCAATAACTAGGTTCTTGTCTGGCTTTAATAAAGCTATAAAACAACTCATGTTGTTAACAGAATACGAAAAGACGCGTTGAAATAATAAACAGAGGGAGCTTTTGGAAAGTAAACTTTAGATTGATCAGTTATAAGCCCCTGAAAACTCATTAATTATGGCTCATAAGATTCTATTAGTAGAAGACGACCAGAATTTTGGTGATGTACTCCGATCTTATCTTGAAATGCATGATTACGATGTCACGCTTGCAACCGACGGTATGATGGGACTAGAAAGTTACAATAAAGGAGAATTTGATCTATGTATCTTTGATGTGATGATGCCTAAAAAGGATGGTTTTACCCTCGCTAAAGAAATTCGGGAAAAAGATACTGAAATGCCTATCATTTTCCTGACAGCGAAAACCATGAAAGAAGATGTACTAAAAGGTTTTAAAATAGGAGCAGATGATTATATCTCTAAGCCCTTTAATTCGGAAGAGCTACTCTTCCGTATACAAGCTATTCTAAAGCGTAGTCAGCAAAAAGCAGACCCCAGAGAAGAAATTAAAGAATTTATCATCGGCAAATATCACTTTAACTTCCCTCTTCGCATCCTTACCTTTGATCAAGGAACGGAAGAAGAAGAGAAAGAAAAGCTTTCGCCAAAAGAAGCCCAATTGCTTCGTATGTTTGCCATGTATATGAACGATATTTTACCTCGTTCAGAAGCTTTGACTAAAATATGGGGCGAAGACAACTACTTTACAGCAAGGAGTATGGATGTTTTTGTTACCAAATTGAGAAAATACTTGAAAAAAGATGAAAACATTGAGATTGTAAATATCCACGGAAATGGATTCCAGCTGCTAGTAAAGGCAGAAGAGGAAGCGGGATAATACGTATTTTATTCTCAAAATTATTATAAATAAGGGAAAGTTTTTATCTTTGAATTCGATTATAATATAATATACTCTTTTATAGAGTTTTATATAAGATTAGTTTTTGGGATTATGATTTAGGCTAGATGACTTCTCGTTATCTGGCCATTTTTTTATTTAGAGAAATATAATGATCAATGGTGTACAAGGCGCTATTAAAACCTATCTTTTTTAAGCTCGATCCAGAGCAGGCTCATCATCTTACGCTTCGTTTATTCAAATTCGTTTTAGCCATTCCTATTGTAAATCTCTTTTTCAAAAGAGCTTATCAATACCAACATCCAAAACTAGAACGTCAATGTTTTGGATTAGTATTCCCCAATCCTGTTGGATTAGCAGCAGGCTTTGATAAGGATGGACAGCACTGCAAAGCAATGTCTAATCTCGGCTTTGGTTTTCTAGAGCTAGGTACCGTTACGCCTAAACCACAAGTGGGAAATCCCCAACCAAGGTTATTCCGCCTACCGAAAGATGAAGCATTAATCAATCGCATGGGATTTAATAATGAAGGGGTGGATGCATTAGTCGAAAGACTTAAAAAAGGAAAACCAGAGGGGGTGATCATCGGAGGAAATATCGGAAAGAACAAAACTACTCCTAATGAGAAGGCAATCGAGGATTATGCAATTTGTTTTGAAAAACTCTTTCCTTACGTAGATTATTTTGTCGTGAATGTAAGCTCTCCCAATACACCTAATTTAAGAGCATTACAAGAAAAAGAACCCTTAACTCAATTATTACAACATCTTCAAGATAAGAATCAGCAAAAAGATATACCTAAGCCCATACTACTAAAAATTGCACCAGATTTGACCAATGAACAGTTGGATGATATTATTGACATTGCAGATACAACTAAAATTGCAGGTATTATTGCTACGAATACTACGATTAGTCGCTCAAATTTAAATACTCCTGATCATATGATTGAAGCAATTGGCGCAGGGGGACTGAGTGGTCAACCCGTAAAGCAGCGATCAACAGAAGTTATTCGTTATTTAAAAGAACGTTCAAACCATCAACTTACCATAATTGGTGTCGGAGGAATTGCGAAGCCAGAGGATGCTATCCAAAAGCTTGAGGCGGGAGCATCTTTAGTACAAATCTATTCTGGCTTAGTTTATGAAGGGCCAACCCTAGTAAAAAATATCAATAAAGCCATCCTTAAAATGGCTTAGGCCGCACTATCTTATTCAATAGATTGCCCATTTTAAAGGTACATATTATGAAAAAATGATATGGCATCCTTTTTGCAACACTATCGGTATACGCCATAGTGTAAGGCAAATGGTCTTTTATTCATTATCCCATAAACTATACGCTATGTTGTTATGGTTCATTCTTTTTTGCTTAATTGGCTATAACTTAACAAACATGATTACAGAGAAAACGATTACCTTTTACAGAGATGTAAGATTCTGGTTGGTTTTATTTTCATTAATGGCACTAGTTTGGACGATCGTCCAGAGTTATCCTATTAGTTAGATTTATTGATTAATAGTAAAACAAATATTTGCACTATAAATCAAATTGCTTATCTAGTGAGCATACCGAATCTTAGACTTAGTCCAAGATTCGGTATGACAAATGCTTCCTTATTTTATTATTTATTGCGGCTTGACGGCACTTCTTCTTTTTTCTAGCAAATTAGGATCAAGGTTAAATGCTTTTTGATGCCACTCTTCACCCAAGTTGTTTTGGCCTATATTGTAATAGGCATTTCCTAGATTATACATGGCATCTGGATCATTAGGACGTACATTCAATGCTCTGGTAAAATATTCAATCGCTTCTGATGGTCTTCTACTGATGCCGTAGGCGACACCAAGCAGTCGTAGCGTTTCATACTCATTAGGACGTAACTCAATAGACTTTTCTAGAAACTCAATGGACTTCGGAAGGTTATTGCGCTCTTGTCCATAATACCGCCCAGCTTGCATATAAGTAATGGCTAAGTTCGTTTCTGCTTCTGCGTAAGCTGGATCAACAGCTAGTGCTTGATTATAAGCAGTAATAGCTGCATCATATTGTTTTAAATAGTTGTTAGCATTACCCATTAGCAGATAGGCATTCTTATAATTTGGATGGATTTTTACGGCTTCGCGTAAATGTCCAACTGCTTCCGTCAGCATCTCTTGCTGTTTTAGTTTATTTTCTGGCTTTTGTGATTGAGTAACCAGTTCGCCACCCATAGCATTACGCATCTTAGCACTATTAGGTGCAGTATTGATATCTGTACTGAAAAGCGTGAAATTATCTTTCCATACCGTATTTCTACTTAGGGTTTTGATCGAGAATAAAACGGCAATAAGAGCAGCGACCATCAAAGGCGTTCGCAACTGATGGAATGCTTTTACCTTATCTCCCTTTTTCAGATATCGGTAGCTTAATACAGCAATGGCCATACAAAAACCAATAGAAGGTATATAAGCAAAACGTTCCGACATATTTGTTCCAACAGGGAAAAAGAGATTGGAAACGATGGAGAAGGTAGCTAAATAGAAAAGGATAGCAAAGCTAAGAATATCTTTTTTGCGTAAGCGGATTACAGCAAATATACCCATTGCTATATATAATAGAAGACTGAGCAAAACACGCCAATCTCCCCAATTGACAACAGGTATATGGCGTGGGTAATAGTCGTGTGTCAATGGATGTGGAACAGCTAAGAGTTGTAAATATTTACCCATAGTGTAAGTTACTGTGGCTAGCTTCTCCGCACTAGTATATTTTATATACCTCCCATTTTCTACCTTAACATATGGATTATTCATTAACTCAAGGGTAGGCTCGCTGAAAGCAAAACCTAGTACGGAAAAACGAATCGCTAAGAAGATGAAGGTCGCTATCCCAAAAGGTAGGACTTGTTTGATGATTTCCTTTGGACTGGCTTTCGTAAAGAAATAGTATGCCAAAGGCACAATAGCCAAAAAAGTGATGGCATTCTCTTTTGCCATGAGCGCTAAGAAAAATATTATACCGGCCCAAACACTTAGGCTAAGCTTCTTTTGTTGAAAAGATAATAAAGAGTAGTACAATGCTCCTATACTGCCCAGCAAAGTCAGAATTTCATCTCTACCTTTAATATTAGCCACCGCTTCTGTGTGAATAGGGTGAGCAGTAAAAAGTAAGGTAGTAACAAATGCAACAAAAACCGCAAAAGCCTCTCCTCTATTCCCTCTAAAAAGCATGAGTAAAAGTAGATAAAGTATACCACAACTAAGACCATACAATAAGGCATTAAAGAAATGGCTAACTTGCGGATTTAAGCCAAAAAGTTGTACCTCTATTGCGAATGTGACCAAAGAAAGAGGGCGGTAACGACCACCTGCCACCAGTGCAGCTTTCCCTTCTTCTTTGAAAAATCCAAAAAAAGTGTCTTTCGACAAAATGCCAGGAATACCCGAAATGCCTTCTTGCGTAAACATATTGTCATTGATCACAATTGCATCATCCAATGCATAGTCGTTTGGAATAGCATTAGCGTACAATAAAAAACCAAAAACTAAGAAACCCCAGAAGGCAGTTTTGGAATTACTCATCCAGCTAGGAAAACCATATAGGGTTTTTTCTTTGGGTGTTACTTTTACTTTTTTCTTTGCTTTGTTTGATTTTGCCATAAGTCCACATTTTCGAATCGTCCGAAATTATGGAATTTTTATGGTATAGCAAATGAAAGCGGAAAATTATGATAAAGTAGTTTGGGGAGTAGGACTTGTACTCCCCAAAGAATGGCTATTTAGCAAAGACATATCTAACAGCTAAAGAGCCATAGCCACCACCAAAACCAGAACCATATCCATTGAAGAAATAGGTAGGTATCCAATCTATAGAAATATTGATGGGGGTATCTTCAAACATATAATCTAGACCACCGTAGGCTTGAATTCCAATAGTAGTGGCACTGTAGGTTTCACTCCCTAAGAATATATCATCAAAACTCCAGAAATAGGCAGATGCACCTCCTCCAACATACCATCTAATGCCATCTAACCCATCAATATCCAATGGCTTATGAATAAGGTAGGCCGCACTAAGGTTCGTCCAACGATAACCTGACCACCCTCTGGTACCAACATATGCTTCTAAAGCATGGCTATCATCAAGGAAATATTTTACAGATAAAGACAAAGGATAACCCAAGCGAGCACCTACTGCTCCTTTATAAGTACTCGTGCTTGCATCTTGCGCTTGTAGGGAAGAGCTCAAACATAATACAAAAACAAATGCGGAAATACTGAATAATAATCTTCTCATTTTAAATTTTTTGGTTAAAAATATTATTTAGTTAATAGATGTAAAAGCATTTTGAATGGATCCAAATAGCACAGCCAATGGGCTGGACACATCTTCCTCAATACCAAAATTTACTAATTCCGAATAGCTTTTAGCCAAAATAATAGGATACGAAAGCTTAATTAATAAGGCTAAAAAATCATACGTAACTTTCTTATTAGTTTTGAACTAAGGTGAACCTGTCAGCCTGTGGCTGAAGTTTTATTATGCCAATTCCAGACTGCTGGCAGGCACGGTTTCGGGCAAACTACTTAGAGGATGCTTATTAAAATCAGCTTAATAAATGGATTCTAAATCACAATTTGCGTTTATACTGTATTACATTGAAATCATACCATTAAAATCAATCAAAAGTGCCTATGCTCAGATAACCTAATGTAGTTAGGTACCTCATTCTCTACATATCAGCTATTGTAGATTTGTTGTAGTATGAACGATGCATAACCATATTCAATGGTGCACGCATCCAAATAATTATTGTGTATTGTTGTGAATGGTCTGCTTAACTATTAAGATAATTCGCTTAGTAAGCTGTAAATATAAACATTTTACAATTAAATGCAATCGATGGTAAAGGAAATGATAAAAATATTACTCCTTGAAGGTTAAGCATTCCTGTGACGTATATATCAATTAGATATGGTCTTCTTTTGTTTAATTTGGATGGAAACTACGGTTAGTTAAACCCCAATTACTATAATTGCGCCTTACAATTTGCGACGGTTTTGTGAATGATTAAATAAGAACCGATATGCCGAGTTGCGGTCAACATATCGGTATGGTCAGTTGAGCTCATGCTTAAGTTTTTTACTGACTGAAAACGAAAACTTTGAAAAATAGGACGTCCGATTAAATGAGTTACTTAGCTCACTGAGCTCCATCAAAATTCTTGATTCTCCATTTGAATAAGATTACAACATCATCTAACAAACCCCATGAACTTTATTAAAAAGCAAATAAAAAAGTCATAAGGATTTGGATATGCAGGTCCTATAGAAACTACTCCTTGTCCAGCATCACTTCCTCTTTATGACATACAAAACGCTAAATTATTTTAAGCGTCTTTTTCATTTTCCAATCTTTCAATTAGGCGGCTAGAAATCCTTAAGAAATTCATCTCCGTTATTACCCCTACTAATTCATTATCATGAACAACTGGTAGACAACCAATTTTATGATCACGCATGACTGCCATTGCTTCAATAATTGTAGAGTTAGGTCCAACAACAATTGGATCTTTGATCATAATATCCTTCACCATGAGCGACTTGTCAGGATTCTCCGTATTTTTTTGATTAAAGTAACGCATTAACAACCTGGATGTAATCAAGCCACTTAATCGACCTTTAGAGTCTTCTACTGGCATATAACGTACCTTGCGCCAATCCATTAGAGCGGCTACTAAATCGATGACATCATCTTTTTGTACCGTAAATAAATCTGTTGTCATAAATTCCTCTACCTTTAACTTAGAAGGACGGTACTCTTCAAGGTCTTCTAAATTAGGCATTGGCCATTTGTGAACAGGAATTTGTTGTTCTTGATTTTTGATGATACAAGCAGTCAAGACACTTGCCGCTTCATCTCGACTTACCTCTTTTCTAAGCTTAGTAAATGCTCTCAATTGCCAACGAGCACCACTCATTTGACTTTTGGCACGTTCTTCAATAACACCGAGGTAGGTATCAATTTCGCCCCCGCTGACACCTTGTTTTTCTAAACCTTTTCGCGCAAGCGGAATTACCTCTTCCAGCATTAAATCTAGAGCGGAAACTTTACGATCTTTAAACCAAGTAAATTTAGTATCGATTCCATAACGTGCAGCCTTTCCAAAGTTGTCGCGAACATCTTCCCAGCTGATAAAATCTCTAATATCTTTATACTCTTCGCCATACCCAATCATAGCGCCTAACCATAAAGCTGCATTGGCCATTTCATCACGCGTAGTTGGCCCTGCAGGAAGTACCCGGTTCTCAATACGCAAATGTGGCTTACCCGTATCACTTACGCCATAACATGGGCGATTCCAACGATAAACTGTAGAGTTGTGCACTTGTAAGGCTCTTAATTTTGGAACTTTACCATCTGCGATCATGGCTAAAGAATCTTCCTCTACATCTGCACTGAGTAATACTCTAAAACGTGCAATATCTTCCTTGTAGATTTCCAAAATAGATTCATCCAACCAATCTGACCCAAAAGTAACCCGTGGACTACGTTCGCGCATATGGCGGTGTGTTGTACGCGTATCAAGCGCTTGTTGGAATAAGGCAATACGCGATTCATGCCAAAGACGTTTTCCGAACACAATAGGGGAGTTGGAAGAAATAGCAATCATTGGCGCTGCCAAAGTTTGAGCAATATTGTGGAAAGGTACAAACTGCTTTGGTGTTACCTGGAGGTGTACCTGAAAACTAGTATTACAAGCCTCTAATAAAGGAGAGTCATGTTTTACTAATAACTCATCAATACCCATTAAACGTAGCTCATACGCACTGCCAATTAACTGACTGTTAATGGCTTCCATTAACGCTTTATATCGTTTTTTTGGAGTGAGATTATCTAATTCTAAATCAAATTTGCGAAGAGTGGGCAAAATTCCTGTAAGAATGAGTTTTGATTTAAATTTTTTTAAGGTTTCGCTAATTATACTCAAATTGTTATTGAGCTCATTTTCCATGGCACTCAGACAATTACCTTTAAAAATTTGAGGTTGAAGATTAATTTCAAGATTAAACTGCGCCAATTCAGTCTCAACCCATTTGTGTTTCTTCATCTTGCTCAAAACATCCATGGCAATACAATTTGGCTTCATGGTTTTTTTATCCACTACACACATCTCTTGCTCTGCACCTATTCGAATAATATCGTCTTCAAACCAATCGTTTTCTAGCATATAGTTTAATGCTTGGACATCTTTTAATAGCTTTTTGACAAAGCCTTGCATTGATTTCTCATCAGAAAGTAAGGAAACTTTTTGTTCGCCCATGTTCTAATCCATTCATAGACATTGCTTGTTGCAATGTTAAGTTTATTAATGATTGTAAAAACACTGTTAGCGTATTGCACACTCTTTTACCCTGTATTCGGAGAATGGGTGAGGAGGAAAAGAAAAATTTCCTAACAGTATAAGTTATTGGGCATAATTTTTATGCCTACTCGTTTAAAGTTATTATTATTTCTGGATTCTGAAATACTTTTGTGGAATTCTTTCGTTATTATTTTAGACACCGCATGAAGTGAAAAATAAAATTGACATTATTCTAGTTTATTTCTTCCTCCATGCCTAACTTAATTTTTATGGTATCTAGATTAATTTGTGGCTGGCTTAGTATTTTATTATTGATAGGATGTACGAAAGATAGCCGTGTGGGTTTATTTGAAATTTTTTACCCTAATAACAACTTTACCATTCAAGCAGGACTCGGTGGCTTTTTTCCCATCGAAAAGGAATGGAATCAAGTACAGACTAACTTCACTTTCTTCCTCAATGAATCTGGAGTAGAAGAAGACCTCATCACTGGGATTCGACCAGTTTCTGCTCGTCTAACTTCTAATGATCCGAGTTTAGACTTTTTCTTCGTAGAAGAAGTTTCAGTCCGTATCTGTGACGTGGAAGAAGAAAATTGTATAGATGCTGATGAAGCCTTTTATATCGATCGACTTCAAGGCCGTGCGAACGATGTTATCGATTTACTGCCTACTTTAGTAGACTTTAAAGATCTTATTAAAGGTAATCGCTTTAAATTGGAGTTGATATTCTTTTTGAGTGCCAATACACCTTACAATTTAGCTGGAAGATTAGACATGACCTTCGAGGCAGTGCAGTAAGAGGCAATTGTTTGTAGTATTGTAACTTGAGGTATATTTTTGGGCTAATACGGTATTCGACTAGTATTTATGCGTCACTTTTCTATTATCAGTAATTTACTGTTTTTAGCCTAACTACTTATTATTTTTTATCCATTTAATCACTTACAATCCTGGTTGAAATAATGTCAAACACTATTTTATATCTGCCATTTTTTCTTTTATTTATCTTTTGCGGCTCCGCTATCATGGCCCAAGAAGTGGCTAATGAAGGGGTTGCTGCTTATGAAAGAAATGCCTTTGATGAGGCAAAAAATATTTTTACCGCCCAATTATTAGATAAGCGCGCTAGCATCGCAGGTGAGTATGGAATGGCATTGCTGCATTCTAATAAAGATTTTAAAGCCTACAATATTTTTAAAGCGAATGATTATATCATGAGCGCAAAAACAAATATCAAAGAGGCTAAAAAAAAGACGCTCGAACGACTGAGAGAACTAAAAGTCAGCTCTCGCGAAATCAATCGTTTGGTTAAAACCATCCAAGCAGATGCACTTGCACAAACAAGGGCAAAAGACACCGAAATGGCCTATAATGAGCTATTAGATAAGGTCAAGTTGAAACTGACAGAGCGCAAAAATATTGAAAGACGTAGAGATAGCCTTGTCGTACAAGGGGCAGAAGGAAAAGATACCTACGATGGCTATTCCAAAGTATTGGAAACCTACGGTAAAGCCATGCGCCGAACCAATAAACCATTATACCTGCATGTGGAAAAAATGCAATTTAAAGCCTTTGCAAAAGAAAAAGGCTTGGCACAATTTGATGCTTTTGCTTCCGCAAATCCACGCCACCACTTTGTGAAAGATAGTGGCCGTAAAGCTTTTATCAATATTCACGAAAGTAAAAAAATCAAAGACTACGAATTATTCATCAATCAATATCGCAGCAGTGTTTTCGCCTCTATCGCAAAAGAAAAAATAGAAAAAATTAATATCAAGAATAAAAAAAAGGAAATCAAAAAAGCCAAAGGTATTCAGCAGCATAAAAAATTGGTTGCCTTTATTCAGCCACAACTAGATGCTAAAGACTGGCCAGCTGCATTGACTATAGCCAAAGAATTTGAAAAAGAATGTAAAAAGAACGAATACTACCAAGATTTAATCGCTCTTCTTGAAGCTCCAGACCAAAATATAATGATCCAACCACTAGGAGCAGGCGTGAACTCCAGAGGTAAAGAATATAGCCCTACCATCTCAGGTGACGGAAAAACGATCTATTTCTGTGGAACCAATAGAGGTAATAATCTAGGTAACGAAGATATCTTCGTCTCTCATTTAGTCGATGGGGTATGGCAGAGGGCGTCCGTTGTCGGTGACCTATGCACCGTGCCAGGCAATGAGGCGCCTCAAAGTGTATCGACGGATGGTAATTATATTATCATCTTCAACAATGGCCGACTAGCTTTTAGTCAGAAAACAGCTACTGGCTGGCAAGAGCTACAAAACTATCCGTACGCTATTAACTTTGCGACTTGGCAATCAGATGGTCTAATTTCTGCAGATGGACAACATCTCATTTTTGTCTCTAATCAAAATACAGGTAACTTCGACATCTTTGTTTCTAAAAAACAAGCAGATGGCACATGGGGTAAACCTATGAACATGGGCGAAGGCATTAATACCAAATATGCAGAAAGAGATCCATTCCTACACCCAGATATGAAAACGCTCTATTTTAGCTCTGATGGAAGAGGTGGCTTAGGAGGTTTAGATGTATTCGTGAGTACCCGTCTAGATGATACCTGGACAAATTGGAGCAAACCAAAAAATATTGGTAGAGAACTCAATACAACGAGCAGAGATTGGGGATATAAAATTACTACCGATGGTAAAAAAGCGATTTTTGCAGCGACCAATCTAACATATAGCAAAAATGAAGATCTTTATGAGGCCGCTCTGCCAGAAGAGTTGCAACCAGAACAAGTGATTACTATCTCGGGTACAATTAAAGGACTCGATCCATTGGAAAGTGCTACCCTAATCATCAATGATAAAAATACAGGTGATTTAGTAGGGGAGTATCTAACAGAACCGGGTACAGGAAAATATTTCATCGTTGTTCCAATTGGTATCGAAGCTGTTCTGACGGTCAAAAAACAAGGTATTGTATCTGCTCCTCAAGAAATTAAGTTCGATATAAGCAAAGATAGCCCCGCTAATATTGAACAAGATATCGAAGTAGCAGATATTGGTGCCATCGAAAAAGGAAAATCTCTAGCGATTACCTTCGATGACGACTTACTATTATTTGATACGGATAAAGACTTAATTAAAGACGCTTTTAAAAAAGACCTTAATCGGATTATTGAGGCAATGAAAGGTCGTGATCTTAAGTTATCCATTTCAGGCCATACAGATAATGTAGGAGAAGATAGCTATAATTTGAATTTATCGGATCGCCGTGCCCAAGCTGTTCGTAAATATTTTATAGATAATGGCGTTGATGCTACATTAATCACCGCCAAAGGATTTGGCGAAAGCCAGCCCGTAGATACCAATGATACCGATAAAGGCCGCGCAAATAATAGACGCGTAGAAATTAAGTTTGTGAAGGAATAAAATGACTTTAGAGTGTGTTTAAATTTTATTCAAACTGATAATCAACGATTTGAGCCTGCCTGCCGTCAAAGGTAGGGTTTTGGCTAAGGCTTCGTGAAGGCGTTTAGCGAGCTAAATAACTGATCCAATCGGACGCCATAGTTCTCAAAGCTTTGGTTTTCAGGCAGTAGAAAATTTAAACATGCTCTTACCTCCTTATGCGAAGGTTTCCGTTATGCGAAGTTTTAACTTCGCATAACGGATATATTTACGCCCGACTTTTCTTAGTCGGCTCAATTGTCAAATCCAACATGCGCAGTCTCTTCCTCTTTCCAAAAGTAAAAGTTCGATATTTGAAGATTTTTGGAACAGCCCAAGCCAATAACCAAGAAGTACTAGTGACGATAACATCCCTCCACTCATACTGAGTATCAGGATTGCCATCTGTAGCTGTTCCGACCAAAGCAAAGCCTGACCAACTGACTCCAAACCAAAATAGGGAAGTGCCAAATGCTCGGGTCCATGAGCGAGCATAACGTAATTTTTGAATGTTAGATAGCTGAATATAGCGATTACCTAGCACCACAACATCTTCATCAATTAGTAAATCTTCGATTACCCCAATACTCCAATCGTCGGAGTCATAGGTCTTGTATTCAATCATCTCTCCGATGAATATCTTGATGTTTTTAGACTTTCCAGACCTTTCAATCGCTAAGAATTTTTGTGCAGAAAGCTGTTGGAATCCAAAGACTACAAAAAAGAAAAGTAAAAATATACGCATTAGTATGGTTTATTTGAGGTTAATATATCTTATACATTAAACCTCAGATGATGACTTTGGGTTGGTTGGTGGCTTCGGCTTTCTTGGCTGAATTTTTTTCGATAAGCGATGAAATATACTTTTCATGGCTTTTTCAATTTCTGTATACCCCAATTCTTCCTTGGCTACATACAGGATCATAAGTCCCAACTGCTTCTCTCGGCCTTCTAATTTTTTGTAAAACTTCCACTTATTGGTACGGTAGGCCTCTCTAACTTTCCTTCTGATCTTATTTCGGCTAACGGCCTTTGCAAACTTCTTTTTAGGCACACTCATCGCAAATTGAGCAGGAAACTCACTAAATCTTTCCTCCATTTCCACCCAAACGACCCGCAAAGGATATTGCCCGAAGGATTGTCCCTTCTGAAACAATGAATCAATGACTTTTTTACTTTTTAGTCGTTCTTCTTTATTAAAACTATGCTTCATCTCCATTTTTTTAGGGGCCTCCCGATCCACCTTTGGTGGCTTACGGTCGGGTGCTATCGCCCCCTAGTCCTGCTCGATCCCTGCGCCGCGCTCGCTGTTCCATCTCACTTAGCTTACATAGGTACAAAAACCACTTTTTTTAAAAAAAAATCAAAATTTCTCCTTCTTTTTTATGGAATTTAATCATTCTGGTGTCTATAAGGTGAAAACAAATATGAAATTAGTGAATAAAACAAATGAAAACATGGAAAAAAAGGCATTGTACTCAGAAAGATTAAAAGCAAAAGATCGAAACTATTTCCTCGATCTACGAACTTCCTCCAAAGGTACCAATTATATTACCTTAACGCAGAGTAAAAAAAATGAAGAAGGGGGCTACCAAAGTGAAAGAATTGCCATCTTTCAAGAAAATATAGAAGCATTCGGAGAGGCCGTCCATCGATTAGTCCAAAATTATCAAGCTAAAGCAGCAAAAGAATAAATTCAAAACAAGCTCCCCAATTCACTATTTTAGGAGAAAGGGAGCTTGCCTCTCTTATTATTGCTTCCAAGTAACCTATAAGCATATTGCTAGCACCAAGTTCTTAGCAAGCTATTTCCTCTTTCAATTGAAAACTAAAACACATGCCATATATGTCCAATCTAAGCATCAAAGCTTGGGCTGAAGAAGATCGACCACGCGAAAAATTGCAATTTAACGGCCCTCAATTTTTAACGGATGCTGAATTATTAGCTATCCTACTTGGCAGTGGCAATAGATCAGAAAGCGCCCTTAGCTTATCGCAACGCATACTTATCGCTATGGATAATAACCTACAAACACTAGGGAAAAAGACTATCGCTGATCTTAAACAATTTAAAGGTATTGGTGAAGCTAAAGCAATTACGATCATTGCTGCTATGGAATTAGGAAGACGAAGACAACTCCTAAATATCAAAGATCGGCCACAAATAAAAGGAAGTAAAGAGGTCTATCAAGTTATCGCTCCGATTTTAATGGATTTGCACCATGAAGAATTCTGGATTGTACTATTGAATAGAGCCAATCGAGTAACAGGCAAAGTGAAAATCAGTTCGGGGGGCGTTTCTGGAACCGTCGTAGATGCTAAGATCGTTTTTCGAAAGGCTCTAGAAGAAAGGGCCACTTCCATCATCCTTTGCCACAACCATCCCAGTGGTAACCTCAGACCAAGCCAAGCAGATATTGATCTTACCAAAAAATTAAAAAATGCAGGCCAAAACCTGGATATTAAGGTCTTAGATCATCTAATAATCTCAGAAATAGGATATTTCAGCTTTGCGGATGAAGGTTTGTTGTAAGGCTTACAACTATCTATTTATATTAGTGTTCTCAAGTAATAGTATCAGTAACCATTTATCAGATTTATATTTACGCATGGCTGCACAGAATAAAAATAAAATAGACTTTCTACTGCTCGGACGCGTCTTAACATTAGCCAAACCATATAAATTAGTGTTTGCCACAGCTGCTTTATTAGCAGTAGTACTAGCACCACTGGCCGTTTTGCGCCCATATCTTGTGAAAGTAATGGTGGATGATTATATCTTCGTGAATGATATTTCTGGATTGACCATGATCGCAATGCTATTCTGTGGCGTGCTAGTAGTGGAAGTCTTTCTTCGGTATACTTTTATTTATACATCCAGTTGGTTAGGGCAAACAGTAATTAAAGATTTGCGCGTAAGCGTATTCAAACATATCTCTAATCTGCAGTTAAAATATTTTGATCGAACACCTATTGGAACTTCCACTACTCGAACAATCAATGACATAGAAACCATTAATACCGTCTTCTCTCAAGGCGTCATTACGATTATTGCAGATTTATTAACCCTTTTTGCAGTACTAGCGATCATGCTCTATACAAGTTGGAAATTGACCTTAATCTGCTTGACTACTATGCCCTTCTTGATTGTAGCGACTTATATCTTTAAAGAAAGTGTGAAAAAAGCATACCAAATCGTAAGAACACAGATCTCTAAGATGAATGCCTTTTTGCAAGAGCGAATCACCGGTATGCAAACTGTACAAATATTTAATGCAGAGCGCGAGGAAATGCAGAAATTTAAGGTGATTAATAAAGAATATACCCAAGCCAACCTCAACTCTATCTTGTATTACGCGATCTTCTTTCCCGTCGTAGATATTATTGCAGCTGCTTCCTTAGGCTTAATGGTATGGTGGGGAGCACAGGATTCTTTGAGAGCAGAAGGCGTGACTTTAGGTGCACTCATCGCATTTCCCGTATTTTTAAATATGCTATTCCGCCCTATGCGTATGCTAGCGGATAAGTTTAATACCCTGCAAATGGCTCTGGTAGCTGCTGAGCGGGTGTTTAACGTACTTGATCGAACAGATCAAATCCCCAATAAAGGAACACATGCTCCAGAAAAAATGGACGGTAAAATTAGTTTTGATGGGGTATGGTTTGCCTACGCTGAAAGAGACTGGGTACTCAAAGATGTTAGTTTCGATATAAAAGCAGGGGAGACCCTAGCCATAGTAGGAGGAACAGGTTCCGGTAAAACAACTATTATTAACATTCTTAATCGATTTTATGAAATTCAAAAAGGAAAAATTAAAATCGATGATATAAATATTAAAGATTATGAACTGTCAGCCATCCGGTCTAAAATCGCTATGGTCTTGCAGGATGTATTCTTATTCTCAGGAAGTGTACTAGAAAATATTACCCTAAGAGATTCGAATATCAGTAAAGATCAAGTCGTCGAGTCAGCTAAAATGATTGGTGCACACGACTTTATTATGCGATTGCCAGGAGGCTATGATTATCAAGTAATGGAAAGAGGAGCTACGCTATCAATGGGACAACGACAGCTGATATCCTTTGTTAGAGCCTTAGTCTTTGATCCAGAAATCCTCATCCTTGATGAGGCGACTTCTTCCATCGATCCAGAAACGGAATCAGTCATTCAGTTCGCTATTGAAAAACTAATTGCGAAGCGTACTTCCATTATTATTGCACATCGTCTTTCGACCATTCGTCACGCCAATAACATCCTTGTGCTCCAAAAAGGAGAAATTCAAGAGTTAGGCTCCCATGAAGAGCTACTTACATTAGAAAATGGTCATTATAAGCAACTTTATGAGATGCAATTCCTTCAATTAGTCAATGAAGAATAAGAGATGTTGGCCCATTTCTTAGACATACTGCTTTAAGCGGCTAGTCAAAATTGCTTGTATAATAAAATTGTCCCTTCGAAAATTATAAGTAACTGA